>JAURLR010000029.1 GCA_030831135.1 Alphaproteobacteria bacterium | reverse complement strand
TTTCCGAAGTGATGTTCTTTGCCGCCTGGTTCTGGGCCTTTTTCGATGCCAGCATCTTCCCGAAGGAAGCCGTCGGCAGCGTCTGGCCGCCGGAAGGTGTTGAAGTGTTCAACCCCTTTGACCTGCCCTTGCTCAACACCCTGATCCTGCTGACCTCAGGCTTCACGGTCACATGGGCGCATCATGATATTCGTGCCGGCAAGATGCAGCATGCCGCCAAGATGATCGGTTTCACGGTTCTGCTCGGCCTGATCTTCAGCCTCTTGCAGGCATACGAATACAGCCACGCGCCGTTCGGTTTTGGTGACGGGATTTATTCCTCGACCTTCTACATGGCGACCGGTTTCCATGGCGCGCATGTGATCATCGGGACAATTTTTCTGGCGGTGTGCTGGTGGCGCACGGCCAAGGGGCATTTCACAGCCGATCATCACTTCGGCTTTGAAGCAGCAGCCTGGTACTGGCATTTCGTCGACGTGGTCTGGCTGTTCCTGTTCTGCTTTGTCTATGTGTGGGCGACATTCGCCTGATTGTCTGAGGCGACGTGGTCGACTATTACCCAAGACAATCCAGCATAAAGACCGGCTTGCATTGTGCCTGCCCGCGTTGCGGGCAGGGCAAGCTTTACACAGGTTTGCTCAAGATCCGGGAACGCTGCGACGTTTGTGATTTTGATTACGGGCGTCTGAATGCCGATGACGGTCCCGCGTTCTTCGTCATCGTTCTCTACAGTGCGATCATTCTGCCACTTGCGGCCTGGTTCCAGTTCGCGTTCGATCCGCCCGTCTGGGTGCATTTCGTGGTCTGGCTCCCGATCATCGTCGTGGGCGCGATCGCGCTAATGCGGGTTTTCAAGGCCTGGCTGGTTGCGCAGCAGTTCAAACACAATGTCGACGATACGGATGAGACTCGCTAGTGGGAAAGCTGCGGCGCTGACATGAGATTCCGACCGACTTTCTGGGCAAGCGTCGTCTTCCTTCCGGTCTTTGGCCTGCTGCTGGGACTTGGAACCTGGCAGGTTCAGCGTCTGACGTGGAAGAACGATCTGATCGAAACCCGGATCGCACGCATCGCCGCACCACCCCTGCTGGTTCAAGTTGCGAAATCGGCCGACACGCCGGCATTGATCGAGTATCGGGCGATCCGGCTGACCGGAACCTTCCAGAGGGAACATCAGTTCCGGCTTCTCAACCGCGCTTATCAGGGGATGCAGGGCTCGCATCTCGTGGTGCCGATGGTTCTCGATGAGGGGCAGGGCACGATCATGGTGGATCGTGGTTGGATTCCCCGCGGGCCGCTGGAAAACATCTCAGCGGTTCCCGACACGCCGCTCACCTTGAACGGATATGTGCGGGCCTATACCGAACCCGGTGCGTTCCTGCCGCCCAATGAACCCGACGGGAACAACTGGTTCCACATGAACGAACCCGAAATGCTGGCTGCCTCGGGGCTTTCAGGTGGTGTTGGTTTCTACGTGGAGGCCGGGCCGGAATCCGGTCGGCCCGGGACCTTTCCGGTTGGTGCCGTTCCCGATGTGAATCTTCGTAATTCGCATCTTCAGTATGCGGGCACCTGGTACGGTCTGGCCGGTGTCCTGTTCGTGATCTTCATTGTATTTCACTGGCGGCGGGACAACGAATGAGCGAAGCGCAGTTCAAAGACCGCAGCCCGGCCCATGCCGCTTTGGGCACCCAGTTCCGGCGTGTCGCCCTGATTGGGGATGCGCTGGGTATTCTCGGCTGGGATCAGGCCACCACGATGCCCGAAGCCAGCGCCGAAGGCCGCGCCGAACAGATCGCTGCTCTGAGCATCATGCAGCATGAACTGCTGGTCGACCCGTCGGTGCGCGACAATATTCAGGTGGCCCTTGCTGCGTCCGCGCCGGAACCTGGGGGGGACTGGGTCGCTGCAAATCTGCGCGAGATGGAACGGGCTTATCTGAATGCGATTGCCGTCCCCGGCGCGCTGGTTGAAGCGGCTGCGCGCGCCAATGCGGTGTGCGAGGTCCAGTGGCGTCGCGCCCGCGCGGAGAATGATTTCGCCGGCCTGGTACCGGCACTGCAGACCGTGATCGACCTCGTGAAGGAAATCGCAGCGGCACGCGGCGCGGCGCTGTCCCTCGACCCCTACGATGCCTTGCTGGATGAGTATGAGGCCGGGACACGTGTTGCCCAGCTCGAGCCGCTATTTGGCGAACTCGCGCGTGATTTACCGGGTTTTGTGGATCAGGTTCTCGAACATCAAAAATCCCGACCCGAGCCGGTCTTGCCCGAAGGACCGTTCCCGGTCGCGACCCAGCGCGAACTGGCGGTCGAGTTGATGTCAGCTCTGGGGTTTGATTTTCAGGCCGGTCGGCTCGATATCAGCCATCACCCGTTCTGCGGCGGTGCGGCTGGGGATGTCCGGATCACGACCCGCTACAACGAGGAAGATTTCACCGAATCCCTCATGGGGGTTCTGCACGAGACCGGTCACGCCCTCTACGAAGCCGGGTTGCCGGCATCCTGGCGTTACCAGCCTGTGGGAAGGGCTTTGGGTATGGCGATCCATGAAAGCCAGTCCCTGCTCGTGGAAATGCAGGTCAGCCGCTCGCGGCCCTTCCTGGAGTTTGCTTTGCCGCGCATGCAGGCCGCATTCGGCGGTCATGGCCCGGCCTGGGATGTCGAGAACTTCTATCGCCTTTACACCCGTGTCGAGCGCGGGTTCATCCGGGTTGATGCCGATGAGGTGACCTATCCGCTCCATGTTGTCCTGCGATACCGGCTGGAACGGGCGCTGCTCTCGGGTGATCTGCCGCTTGCCGACCTTCCGGGGGCCTGGAATGACGGTATGCGTGATCTGCTGGGGATCGTGCCGCCGGATGATCGCATGGGCTGCCTGCAGGACGTCCACTGGCCTTCGGGCGCGTTTGGATATTTTCCGACATATACATTGGGGGCGATGGCGGCCTCTCAGCTTTATGCAGCGGCAAAGCGTGATTTGGGCGGTCTGGAGACTGGAATTGCGTCGGGTGAACTCTCCCCCCTGATCGACTGGCTGCGCGCGAATGTCCATGGTCAGGGCGCATCCCGGACGGCAGAAGAACTCCTGACATCTGTGACGGGTGAACCGCTCAATCCGCAGGTATTCCTGGACCATCTCAAACACCGCTATCTTGGTTCGGGATAGGCCGGGTTGTCTTGTGTCCCCCCGGCGCCTTGGATAGGTTAGCGCGCTTTTCCGCAAAGGACGTGTCCGTGAAGTATGTCAGCACCAGAGGCTCCACGCCAAAGCAGTCATTTGAAGATGTCCTGCTGAGCGGCCTTGCCCGCGATGGCGGCCTGTTCGTGCCCGATGCCTGGCCACAGATGTCCGCCGAAGATATTCGCGCACTGGCGCCGCTGTCCTATGCCGAAATTGTCACCCGCATCGTGCGACCGTTCATCGAGGTGGAACTGGTTGGTGATGCCGATCTCGCGCGCATCGTGGAGCAGGCCTATTCGGGCTTTCGCCATCCCGAGATTGCGCCGCTCCAGCAGCTTGATGAAGACACCTGGGTCCTGGAGCTGTTCCATGGCCCGACCCTGGCGTTCAAGGATTTCGCGCTCCAGCTTCTCGGTGTATTGTTCGACCATGTGCTGGGTCAGCGGGGCGAACGCCTGACGATTGTCGGCGCAACGTCCGGAGACACGGGGTCGGCGGCCATCGAGGCATGCCGGGACCGCGCAAATCTCGATATTTTCATGCTTTTCCCCGAGGGCCGGGTGTCGGAAGTCCAGCGCCGCCAGATGACCACGGTCACGTCCGAGAATGTCTACAATGTTGCCTTGCGCGGCACCTTTGATGATTGCCAGGATCTGGTGAAGGCGATGTTTGCCGATCACCCGCTGCGCGATCTGCTCGGGTTATCGGCGGTGAACTCGATCAACTGGGCGCGGGTGATGGGGCAGACGGCCTATTATTTCGTTGCCGCTGCGCGGATGGGGGCGCCCGATGCACGGCTGTCCTTCTTCGTTCCGACAGGGAATTTCGGCAATGTCTATGCCGGTTATGTCGCGCGCCAGATGGGGTTGCCGATCGAGAAATTCGTCGTGGCCTCCAATCGCAATGATATCCTCTATCGCTTTTTCGATCAGGGGGACATGTCGATTACCGATGTGGAGCCCTCGCTTTCGCCAAGTATGGACATTCAGATTTCCAGCAATTTCGAGCGCCTGATGTTTGATCTGATGGATCGCGATGGCGCGGCGGTTGCTGCTGCGATGCAGGCGTTCCGTGCCGAAGGGAGCTTGCCGGATTCGGCCCGACTGAGTGCGGATGCAAAAGGCCTGTTCCTCGCCCAGCGCCTGGATGACGAAGAAACCCTCGACGTCATTCGCTCGGTCCATGACGACACGGGTATGCTGATCGACCCGCACACAGCTGTGGCGGTCGGCGCGGCCCGCAAGACGCCGCGTGATGGCACGCGGCGGATTGTTCTGGCGACGGCCCATCCGGCGAAATTTCCCGATGCCGTCGAAAAGGCGACCGGGATCCGGCCTGCGCTGCCGCCCCATCTTGCCGACCTGCTTGAGCGTCCCGAACGTGCGGAAACGCTCGACAACGACTTCCAGACCGTGCGTGACTATGTCGTGGCGCATGCAACTGCACGAACCGCGAGCTGAGAGCCCTTATGGAATCTGTCGAGATCACAACGCTTGCCAATGGTGTCCGGGTCGTAACCGATCCGATGCCCACTGTTGAATCGGTGTCTGTGGGGGTTTGGGTCCGGGCCGGGGCGCGATTTGAGCCGCTCGAGACCAACGGCGTTGCGCATCTGCTCGAACACATGATGTTCAAGGGGACGGCACGGCGTACAGCGCCCCAGATCGCTGAATCCATTGAAAATGTGGGCGGACATATCAATGCCTATACCGCGCGCGAAGTGACGGCGTATTACGCGAAAGTGCTCAAGGATGATGTGGCGCTCGCGGTCGATGTGATTGCCGATATTGTCCAGAACTCGCTGTTTGACGAGCGTGAGCTGACCCGGGAACGTTCGGTGGTGCTGCAGGAGATCGGGCAGGCACACGATACGCCCGATGACGTGGTGTTCGATCATTTCCAGTCCGTGGCGTTCCCCGACCAGCCGCTCGGGCGCCCCGTTCTGGGATTGGCCGATGTCGTGGGGAAGATGCCGCGTGATGTGATCGCGGGTTTCCACGGGAAACATTATCGCGGTGGCGCGGTGGTTCTGGCGGCGGCCGGAAATATCAGCCACGCCGCGCTTGTGGCACTCGCCGAAGAGCATTTCTCGGATGTCCCGGCCGGTCCGCCCGAAGGGTTCGAGGCTTCGAACTATGGTGGCGGCGAGCGTTGTGAAACCCGTGACCTTGAGCAGATTCACTTCGTGATGGGATTTGAGGGGGTTCCGGTCGGAACCGATGATTATTACGCGCTTTCGGTGCTGTCGAACCTGTTTGGTGGTGGCATGTCGTCGCGTCTGTTCCAGGAAATTCGCGAACGCCGCGGGCTGGTTTATTCCATCGATACCTTCCTGTCGGCGTTCTCCGATGGTGGCGTGTTTGGTATCTATGCCGGAACCGGTCCCGACCTGATTGAGGAGTTCGTGCCGGTATTGTGTGGCGAAATCACCCGGCTGGCCGACAGTCTGGGAGCGGACGAGATCGCCCGCGCCCGGACCCAGCTCAAATCCAGCCTTTTGATGGGCATGGAATCGACCGGCGCCCGCAGTGAGCGGTCGGGCCAGCAGATGCTGATCTATAATCGCGTGGTGTCCGTGGCAGAACTGGTGGAGAAGATCGATAACGTCACGCCCGGGATGCTGGCAGATGTGGCGCGCCGGACATTTTCCTCGGTGCCCAGCCTGGCCACGGTGGGGCCAAAAGCTGACATCGCGACCTTCGATTCGATCCGGTCGCGTCTGGCAGCATAGGTGGGGCGTGCTGGGACGATGAGGCTATTCCGTTCACTTTCGAGCAATGCATCCAGCGTGCGGCTGGAAGGTGAGAAGACGATGCTGCGTGCGCCGGTGGAGCGAGACTGGCGTGCCTATGCCGAACTGCGTGCGGCCAGTCGCGCGTTTCTCGAGCCCTGGGAACCGACATGGCCGAGTGACGCGTTGAGCCGGGATGCCTTCCACCGTCGTCTCAATCGCTACGCGAGCGACTGGCGTGACGATGCGGGATACAGCCTGTTCCTGTTTGATCGCGAGAGCGCCGACCTTGTCGGCGGGATCAGCCTGTCGAATGTACGCCGTGGTGTCGCGCAATGCGGGACACTGGGGTACTGGATGGGGCATGACCATGCCGGGCAGGGCTATATGCGTGAAGGCCTCGGGCTGCTTCTCGACTTCTGTTTTGATGAACTTGGCCTGCATCGCGTTGAGGCGGCCTGTCTGCCGCACAATGCGCCGAGCAAAAACCTGCTGCTCGGAAGCGGATTCTCCGAAGATGGCTATGCGCGCAAATACCTCAAGATTCGCGGCACATGGCAGGACCATCTGCTGTTCTCGCTCCTGTCGGCCGATCACGCGCTCAATCGTGACAAGGCGCGGCGCTGACCTCCCCCAGTTTCGGCACCCCAGATGACTGACATGACAATTTCGAACAAGGTATCCGCGCGCAAGCGGATGCGGGTGCTGACAATCCTGCTGACCAGCGGTCTTGCGTTTCTCGCACCATCGGCGGTTGCCCCCGGCTTGCCAGCGCTGGAAGCGGAGTTCTCCCATCTGGAAAACTCAGAGCTGCTGTCGCGGCTGGTCTTGACCATGCCGATGCTATTCATCGCTCTCTCGGGACCGCTGGTCGGCTATGCGGTCGACAAGTTCGGGCGCCGGAACATGTTGCTCGGATGTACCCTGATGTACGGGGTTTCGGGGATTTCGGTTCTGGTACTGGATTCCCTTACGGCCATTCTGATCAGCCGGGCCATTCTGGGTGTGTTTCTGGCTGGCATCCTGACCAGTGTGACGGCGCTGATCGGCGACTATTTTGAGGGGGACGAGCGCAACCGGATTGCGGGCCTGCAAGGGGCATTCATGTCCTTCGGGACCCTGTTGTTCGTGGTGATCGCCGGGATGCTGGCCGAGATTCACTGGCGGGTTGGCTTCATCCTGTTTGCCTATGCATTCCTGATGCTGCCACTGATGTATCTGAGCCTGTATGAACCGGTGTCCCGGAGCGCGCAGGACAAGGCTGCGGTGCCACGCCTGACAAGAGGGCAGTGGATCGTGATCGGGTCTGTCTGCTTCCTGACCTTTCTGACGATGCTGGCCTTCTTCATGATCCCGTCCCAGACCCAGTTTTTTCTGGTCGAAATAGGCGTCGAGGATCCGACCCGGGCCGGTATCGCGATTGGCATGTTCAATCTGACGGCCGGGTTTGCATCGCTGGCTTACAGCCGCATTCGGGCACGCCTGAGCCCGGAAGCGATATTTGCCCTGATCTTTGCCTTTGGCGGTGTTGGATTCATCATGACCTCTCAGGCCACCACATTCACAGGCACGCTGATTGCGATGGCTGCGGGTGGTTTCTCGGTGGGGGCATTTATCCCGAACGCGAATATGGCGATTATCTCGCGCGCGTCGATCAATGTGCGCGGGCGGGCGCTTGGTGCCCTGACGACATTGTTCTTCCTGGGCCAGTTCGCCTCGCCATTCTACAGCGTGCCCATTGCCACTGCGACGAGCGTTGGCCATGCGTTTTATGTGACCGGGCTCTGGATTCTGGTGCTGAGCGCAGGTTTCGCGATCTATGCGATTGTTGATTGCCGGCGAAAAAAACTGGTTTAGGCACGCCCGGAACTGCCCGAAAGCACGGACAGATCCACCCCGATACTGTTGAAGGCGCGTTCCCACTTTTCATCATTGGCGATTTCAAACAGAAACTCATCGCGGGCGGGGACCGTCAGCCAGGCATTCTGCTGGATTTCGGATTCGAGTTGTCCGGGCCCCCAGCCCGCATAGCCAAGCGCCAGAATGGAACGGGCAGGCCCGTCGCCGCTGGCGAGGTCCCGCAACACCCGAACCGTTGCCGTCAGGCCCACACTGTCATCCACCAAAAGGGTTTCGGGCTGGCTGTATTCTCTTGAATGCAGGACAAAGCCGCGCTGATTTTCAACCGGCCCCCCGAAATGTACCGGAACATTCCCGGACTCCGCATTGGTCGGAATATCCAGTTCTCCGAGCAATTCGCGAAAGTCGATGGAATCAAGCGGCTTGTTGATGACAATGCCCATCGCACCGTCTTCATTGTGTGCGCACATATAGATCACCGCGCGTTCAAAACGCGGGTCGCTCATCGCCGGCATGGCGAGCAAGACCTGCCCGACAAATCCGTTCTCCGCGTTGCTATCCGTAGCTGTCATCTAAGTTCCTGATCTGCTGCGAATGGCGTGCAATCTTACGACACGCAATTGTGAGCCAGCTTGAGCGGTGGATCGGTATATTTCGGAAAAGGATTTCCTATATATCAAGCGTTCACTAATATTCGATGGACCGCCGGATCGCGGTCGGGACCGGACTGTAATGATAGCGCAAATTCCTCGTTTCCGACGCCTTGCTGTGATTCTAATCGCATTTCAGGCCATTTTGTGGCCGGCGATGGCGTGGGGCGATGGGGCAACGGACTGGATTGATGGCCCGAAAGCCGATGTGCGGCTGATTTCTGCCACCACGGCTGTGGGAGACCTCAATTCCATCCCGCTGGGTGTTGAGGTGCGGCTTGATGAAGGCTGGAAAACATACTGGCGGTCCCCCGGTGATGCCGGAATTCCACCCTTCGTGGAATGGGACGGCAGCACGAACCTTGCCGAGACGACCTTTCAGTGGCCTGCGCCGGTTCGCTTCAACTTCTACGATCTGGAAACCTTCGGCTACGAGAAAGCCGTCGTCTTCCCGGTTGAGGCGCAGGTGGCGAATATCGGCGAGGCGGTCAATCTGCACGCCCGGGTCGATCTACTGATCTGTGACGATGTCTGCATTCCCCACACATTCGAAGCTACGCTCGACCTGCCTGCCGGGGATGCGCAGCCGAGCGAATTCGCCAACCTGATCGACCGCTATCGGAACCAGGTGCCTGGAGACGGCCGTCGCGCAGGTCTGGCCTTTGCAGGCGCTGATGTTTCGGGTCCGGCGGCGACCCCGCTGATCCGGGCTGCGTTTCGCGCCGAAACCCCGTTCCAGGCGCCAGACCTGCTGGTGGAAGGACATGAAGACGCGGTGTTCTCCAGCCCGAGATTTGAATTCCATGAGGGTGGTTATCTGGTTCTGGCCTCGGTTGGCGCGGAGGATATTTTTGGTGAAGGCGCGCCGGTCGATCTGACAAGTGACCCGGTGACCTTCACCCTGATCGACGGTCCGCGCAGCATCGAAACCCGCGCCGTTCCCACGCCCGACGGCCTTGCCGGTGTTGATGTGGGGTGGCTGGACTTCGCCGCGCTGGTCTCGATCATGGGGCTGGCCCTGATCGGTGGATTGATCCTGAACTTGATGCCCTGCGTCCTGCCTGTCATCTCGATCAAGCTGTTATCCGTCGTCAGCCATGGTGGCGGCGATCCCCGCGCGGTGCGTCTGGGCTTTCTGGCGACCACTGCGGGTATCGTTGTGTCGTTCCTCGCACTCGCCAGTCTGGCTGTTGGCGTCAAGTCCGCAGGGCTTGCGGTAGGCTGGGGCATCCAGTTTCAGCAGCCGCTCTTTGTGATAGCGCTGGTGGTCATCCTGACCCTGTTTGCCGCGAATATGTGGGGCTTGTTCGAGGTACGCCTGCCCGGCCGTGTGTCCGACGCAGCGGTATCGGCGGGCAACAGCCATTCACTGGGTGGCCAGTTCTTTCAGGGCGCGTTTGCAACGGTACTCGCGACCCCGTGTACCGCACCGTTTCTGGGCACTTCCATCGGTTTTGCCCTGAGCCGCGGGCCGCTCGAGATCTATGCGATCTTTGCCGCACTGGGCGTGGGTATGGCATTGCCGTTCATTCTTGTGGCTCTCTTCCCGGCGCTGGCGACAAAGCTTCCGCGTCCCGGCCCGTGGATGAACACCCTGAAGAAGGTTCTGGCGCTGGCCTTGATGGCAACGGCGGTCTGGTTGTTGTCGGTCATGGCGGTCCAGGTCTCGCCCGAAGGCGCATTGTTGGTTGGCCTCCTGATGGCGGCAATCTTCGTGATCTTTGCCGTTCGCGCGCGCGGTAACCTCAACGAAGCCAGCCCGAAGACCATGGCTGCGGTGGCCCTGGCTGCTGTTCTGGCCTTTGCCGTGCCCACTGTGCTGCCCGCGATCGGTATCGGTGTGCAGGATCAAACCCGGCTGGCTGCACGGGACGAGGCGTGGCGTCCGTTTGACCGGTCGGCGATCCCGGGGCTGGTCGCGGATGGCAAGGTTGTGTTCGTGGATGT
The DNA here is from genome assembly GCA_030831135.1 of Alphaproteobacteria bacterium. Classification (GTDB taxonomy): domain Bacteria; phylum Pseudomonadota; class Alphaproteobacteria; order UBA6615; family UBA6615; genus JABJAG01. Next base: position 411 of record JAURLR010000029.1, on the reverse strand, counting down.
CACGGCAGACTGGTGCATCACCTGCCAGGTGAACAAGAAGCGTGTGCTCGACACTGCCGATATCATCGCGGCGTTCGAGCAGGGCGAAGTTGTCCTGATGCGGGCCGACTGGACGAAACCGAGCGACGAGATTGCCGGTTATCTGGCGTCTTTTGGCCGTTTTGGCATTCCGTTCAACGTGATCTACGGGCCGGAATCGCCCCAGGGCGTGGTGCTGCCGGAATTGCTGTCGGATGATTCGATCTTTGACGGACTGGCACAGGCCGGTGTCACGAACACGCTCGCCGCACGCTGATATTTTGTCGGGTCTGACGGACTGGAATCTTTTCCAATTCGGTCTATGTTCCTTGGTTGAACCAACATCACAAACACCCGACCGAGGAGGGCAAAATGGCTATCAATTCAGGTGAC
>JAURLR010000326.1 GCA_030831135.1 Alphaproteobacteria bacterium | reverse complement strand
GCTGGTCGACCATCAGAGCACCCTCATGGGGATTGCCGCCGATGGCAACATGGCGAGCTACGGCAACAACCTGATCGAAACCCTTACCGGGCATGCGCCGCGCACCCCGGCTGATTTTGCAAGGGATCACGCCGGCGCGTTCAAGGGGTAGTTGGTCCCACACCCTCGTCGTTCCCGCGAAGGCGGGAACCCATAAACACGGGCGCTGAACCGGTCTTGCATCGGCGTTTATGGATGCCCGCCTGCGCGGGCATGACGATAGGTTGGTTACGTTTACATCCGTCAGGATTGCTTCGCCCTTCGGGCTCGCAATACCGGTCAGATAGGGGCGGGTTTCGAACCCGCCCTTTTGCTATTCGGCAGGCTGTTTCGGGCTTTCGGAAAGCTCTGCTTCGAGGGCCCGTTCAACGGCCGAGCGGGGCTTAGTAAACCCGGCCAGCAGATTGTAGAGCACCGGTGTCAGAAACAGCGTGAGCACCAGGGCAAGCCCCAACCCGCCGACGATCACCGACCCGATCGCAATGCGGCTTTCGGCGCCAGCACCAGTGGCGAGAACCAGTGGCACTGCCCCCAGAACGGTCGAGATAACGGTCATCAGGATCGGCCGGAATCGCAAAACCGATGCCTCGATGACCGCCGCGCGCACGTCCCGGCCTTCATCGCGCAACTGGTTCGCGAATTCGACAATCAGGATGCCGTTCTTGGCCATCAGGCCGATCAGCAGGACGATCCCGATCTGGCTGTAGACGTTGAGTGAAAGGCCGGCAAAATACAGGGCATAGACGGCACCGGCCGCGGCCAGCGGAACCGAGACCATGATCACCAGCGGATGGATGAAGCTCTCGAACTGTGCAGCCAGCACAAGAAAGACGATCAGCAGCGCCAGCAGAAAGATCGTCATCGTGCTGCCCGAGGTGTCCTTGAACACCGCCGACTGCCCGGAATACCCGAGGCGTGCACCATCGGGGAGGATGCTGGCTGCACCGGCTTCCATGTAGCTGATGGCGTCCCCGAGCGCGTAGCCGGATTCAAGCCCGGCCTCGATCGTTATGGAGGGAAGCCGGTCATAGCGGCGCAATTCGGGTGCAGCAGCGCTTTCCGTCGCGCTGACAAGCGCTGCAAGCGGGACAAGCGTCGTCCCGTCACCGGTGCGGACAAAGACATTCGAGATATCCGTCGGGGTGCGGCGGTCTTCGCGCTGGGCCTGGGCGATCACCGGATATTCCCGGCCTCGTTCGATGTATTCCGTGATCTCGCGGGAGGCGAACATGGTTTGCAGGGTGAGCGCGATGGTTTCGGCGGATATGCCGAGATCGTTTGCACCGGCCCGGTCAAGTTTCAGGTCCAGTTGCGGTTGGTTTTCTTCATAATCGATCTGGGGATTGATCAGCTGGTCATTCGCTTCGGCATGTTCGAGCAGGGCTGCAGCCCAGAGTTTGACCAGCTCGAAATCCGGGCCGCCCACCACGATTCGCAGCGGGGTGGAGTTGCCGCGCAGACCAAGGCCTGCGGGGCTTGCCACACCGGCGCGCGCGCCGGGCAATGCGCGTGCTGCCGGTTGCATGGCGGTCACGATGTCCGACTGGCTATCGGTGCGGTCTTCCCAATTGGCCAGTCGCATCACGACGAAGGCGCGATAGGGGCGATTCCCCCAGCCGACCAGAGAATAGACGGTGGTGACGTTCCCCTTGGCAATCTGGGGTTCGAGGGCGCGTTCGATGATCCGCGCCTGCTCGTCGGTATAGGCAACCGTCGCCCCCTGCGGGGCCGTGATGGGGACGAAGGCAACGCCCCGGTCCTCGCTCGGTGCCAGCTCGCGCGGGAGCTGCTCGTAGAGAATGACTGCGCCGGCCACGAATGTGAGGGACAGAGCGATCACGAGGATCGGCAGGCCAAGGGCGCGTTCAAGGAGGTTGCGATAGGTTTGGCCAATCCGCGATTGGGCCACGGCGGCATCGCCATCGACCGGGTTGCCGTTGCGGGGTGTCCGCCGGGTGACCACGCGGGAGGCGATCATCGGACACAGGCTGAGTGCAACAAAGGTCGATATGACAACGGCCCCGGCCATGACCAGACCGAACTCACTGAACAGCCGTCCGACCTGACCCCCCAGGAAGGATATCGGGACAAACACCGCGATCAGCGTGACCGATGTGGCGAGAACCGCGAAGGTGACCTGACGGGTGCCGCGGACGGCGGCCACCAGGGGCGATTCACCGGCATCCGTGCGCCGCTGGATGTTTTCCAGCACCACGATCGCGTCATCGACCACAAGCCCGATGGCCAGCAGGAGCGCGAGCAGGGTCAGGACATTGATCGAAAACCCGAAGACCGAGACCAGCGACAGGCAACCCACCAGCGCAACGGGGATGGTCACGGCAGGGACGAGCGTGGCCCGGAAAGACCGCAGGAAGGCCAGAATCACGAGCACGACGAGAGTGAGTGAAATACAGAGCGCGATCAGCACTTCGCGGATCGATGCCGCGATGAACAGCGCGTCATCCGAACCGACAATGATGCGCATCCCGGGCGGGAGCGTGGAATCCATGTCGGAGATCGCCGCCCGGACCGCTTGGGAGATGGCCATGGTGTTGGCCTGACTTTGCCGGATGACTTGCAGCCCGACCGCCGGTTGGCCGTTGGCGCGGACAATGGTGTTGTCGTCTTCCACGCCGCGTTCCACGGTTGCGACATCACCAAGCCGCACCGGGTATCCATCGACGGTGCCGAGGGAAATGTTGCGGAATTCGTCCGGGGTTGTCAGCCGACTGTCGAGACGGATATCGAGCAGCCGCTGGCTCGAGGTTATTTCACCGGCGGGCAGTTCCACGTTGTTCTGGCGGATGGCGGCTTCGATATCCGAGACAGTCAGATTGCGTGCTGCGAGTGCCCGGCGGTCGATCCAGATTCGGATTGCATAGCGGCGTTCGCCGCGCATATCGACCGAGGCCACACCTTCGAGGGTCGAGAGCCGGTCAATCAGGAACCGCTCGACAAAATCAGTAATTTCCTCGGGGCTGTGACGATCAGAGGTCACGGCCAGGCGCATCACCGGGTCGGCGTCGCTGTCGCTCTTGACGATGATCGGTTCGTCGGCATCTGCGGGCAGTCGTGCACGAATTCGTCCGATGGCATCACGGACATCATTGGCGGCCTCATCAATGTTGCGGCCGGTCTCAAACTCGATGACCGTTGAACTGCGGCCGCGACGGCTTTGGGAGGAGATGTTCTTGATCCCGGCGACCCCGGCCACCGAACTTTCGACAATTTCGGTGATGTCCGTATCGACGATCTGGGGCGTCGCGCCGGTGTAGATCGTGGTCACCGTGACTATGGCCGAATCCACGTCGGGCAGTTCGCGGATCGGGAGCGAAAGGAGGGAGGCAGCACCCATGACAACGATCAGGAGACTTGCGACGAGTGCCAGAACTGGGCGGCGGATTGAAATGTCGGACAATGTCATCGTGGGAACCAGCGGGTCAGAGCAAGGGGTGGCATGCTGCAATCAACCGGCGGCGTTTGGCTGGGCCGGCGCGGCTGATGGTTCGCCCGGTGGCCCGCCCTTTGATCCGCCCTGTGTTCCACCCCGGGGGCCGGCCTGTCGCACGGCCTGGCCGTCGCGTGCTTTCTGTACACCGCGGATGATGACGGATTCGCCTTCGGTTACGCCGTCGAGAATCTCGACAATGCCGAAAGATCGCTGGCCAATCTTGACGTTGCGCCGTTCTGCCACCAATCCCCGTTCACCGGAGACAACAACGAAGACGTAGGGCTGACTGCCTTCCACGACGATCGCTTCTTCGGGCAGGTTGAGTGCCCGGCGGATATCAAGAACCACGGCAAGATGCATGAACATGCCCGAGGGCAGGGTGTTGTCGGGATTGGCGATGAGGGCGCGCGCCTTAAAGGCCCGGGAAATCGGGTCTATGCGGCTGTCGATCCGCTCGATGGTGCCCTCGAAAGCTCGATCGGGGAAGGCAGACGCGTCTGCCACGATTGGCTTGCCGGGCGAGACCTGACCAAAAAGCGATTCAGGCAGAGAGAATTCGATCTCGATGATCGAGAGATCGTCGAGCGTGGTGATCACCGCGCCCTCCTGGATGCGGCCGCCGATTTCCACCCGTGAAAAGCCGACCACGCCATCAAAGGGGGCCGTCACGATGCGGTCGCGCATACGCCGTGTGGCGCGGTCGCGCGTGGCTGTGACGATTGCAAGTTCCGCGACCAGTTTCTCGACAGCGGCCTGCGAGGTGGCGCTGGATTTCATCAGCGCGCGCCCCCGTTCGAGTGCGTGTGTGGCTTCACGCAACCGCGCTTCGGCCTCGATCAGATCGGCGCGCTGGATGTCATCATCGAGCCGCAGCAACACGTCGCCAGCTTTGACGGGCTGGCCAGCGTGGAAAGTGATTTCGGTGATGCGGCCCGATGAGGTGGGCGTGATTTCGACGGCCTGTCGCGCGCGGGTCGAGCCGACGGCCTCCACGAGTGTCTGAACTTCACTGAGGGTCACGGGTGCTGTCTCGACCACCGGGCCACCGCCGCCTCTGGGAGCCTTGGTTTCGGCCGGTTCGTTGGTGACGTACTGCCAGACGAAATACCCGCCGCCAGCAACAAGCAACAGCAGTGCAAGCGCGGCGATCTCTTTGAGGTAACGCATTGGTCCTGAATTTCTGTTGAACAAGCCCGAAGTGCCAAGGCTTTCAAAGCGGATAGTGCGGACATATTAGCATTGAACGCTCGAGAAAGTTTGTCTGTAATGTGATGCCCCCGAAAGATGGCGCGCCCGATCTTTTCAGGCGGAGTTCAGTCTTATATAAGTTCTGCAGCACGCAAAACCGGAGAACACCATGAGCGCCGTTGAACAACTGCCCGAGGCCGCGACTTCCAAATATCGCTTCCTGCTGATCCCGCCCTTCCGCCTGCCGGGCGACACTCAGTGGGGGTATCAGACGCTGCATCTCGATGGCGGGTTGCCCAAGCTCGAACGCCTGATGAATGCCGACATGGTGCTGCCCTATCTGGACGGGATCGACTGGGATTTGCATCCCGGTGCCGAAGCGACCTATGGCGACTGGCCGGTCGAGACGCGCGAGGAGTTTACCTATGCTGCGGATGCCCGCCTGAAGAACATCCGCATTGCCTGCGAGAGCGGCAAATACAACGGCATCGTCCTGCTGGGCGGGGGCGAGCCGGGCTTCCTGGAAGCCCGCGAGATGTGCCGCAACTACGACATCGTTTGCACCGCCAACGCGCACTCCCAGATGTATCTGGCAACGACGCTCGGCAACAAGTTCTCGGTGATCGATATCGCCGGGGTCCACAATGTCTATTACAGGGACCTGATCTATCAGCACCAGTTGCAGGATCGCTGCGCCTCGATCCGCAATATCGGGATGCGCCTGCCGCGCCCGGGTGCCGAGGATGGCCCGCAGCTGCGCGCCGAACGCGAGAAGGCCCTCAAGGGTGAGAAATCGCTCGCCGTCGATAACGCTGTCGATCAGGCCGAGCAGGCGATCCTTGAAGATGGTGCCGAAGTCATCACCATGGGCTGTTCGGGTGTCTTCTGGCTCAAGCCGTTCATCGAGAAGGGACTCGCCGAACGCGGCTGGGAAGTTCCCGTACTGGAGGGTTACACCTCGTCGATCATGCTGGCCAAGCTGATGATCGATCTGGGCGTGAATGCGTCGGGTATCACCTACATGACCGACCACCCCAAACGGATTCCCAACAAGATCGTCGTCTAGGACGTAGCTTTGGCGCCCGGACGCTCGAAATTCTTGTCGAGATGTCCACGGCCTTCCTTGTCTCCGCCCTCGAACAACCAGACATATCCGCCCTTCGGATTGGTCAGGATTTCCCAGCAATTGTCGTCGGCGTCCCAGAAGAAGAAGGCGTAGGTGCCGTGCTGAAGGGCAGGCTTGGTTAGCTTGTGAACGCCCCAACTCTCGCCATGCTCGGCGATCACTTCGTAGGCTGCGTCGACCTCTTCCTGGGTTTCCAAATCGAGGCCGTTATGATTCAGAAGAGGCATCTCGGGCTTGCTCTTGTTCTCGACCACTGCAATCGTATTGTCGCCGCCCAGACGGATCAGCAGTGAGATCGGGCTGGTGCGAACGACCTGCATTCCCAGAAAGTCCTCATAGAATTTTCGGCTGGCTTCGAGATCCTTCGATTCAAGAGTTCCGTGAGATAGAAAGTTGAGCTTGAGCAACGAATTTTTATTCTCGGTTGCAGCTTCAGGCATGTTGATTGTTTCCTTCGATGTTCTTCCGTCTGGCGTTATTCGATTGTGTTGATCGTAAGCCTGCCGAATTTCTGATGCGAAACAAGTCCAAACTAATTCCGTGTGTCGTTGGCCGATAGGAGTTTCGGTGTTGGCTTCGCCAGATTTATGCGCTCACGCTGCCGATTTCCGCAGCGATGAAGTCGATGAATGCGCGGGTTTTCAGCGCCAGTTCTCGCTGGGCTGGATACAGCGCGTAAACTGCGGCCTCCTGGCGTTCAAATCCATGAAGCAGGCGGACCAGTTTTCCCGAATCCACATCCGGTGCAACGAAGTGATAGGGGAAGCGGGCAATCCCCGACCCGGCGATGGCGGCGTGTCGGGCGACGATCAGGCTGGTGCTGCGGATCGGCCCGTCGACCCTGACCGAATATCCGGCACCATCGAGATCGAAGACCCATTCGGCAATGGTCGGTGCTGCCGTGGTCACCAGACAGGAATGGTTGAGCAGTTCGTCTGGGTGGTCGGGTGCGCCGTGCTTTTCAATATAGGCGGGGCTGGCGCAGACGATTGTCGGGGTTTCCATGATCTTTCGGCTGATCAATGTGGAATCGGGCAGGGCGGAGGCCCCGCGGATGACCACATCGAACCCGTCGC
>JAURLR010000325.1 GCA_030831135.1 Alphaproteobacteria bacterium | reverse complement strand
CCACGAGATAGAACTCCAGCTCGGTGGCAATCACCGGATACAGCCCAAGCGCATGGAAGCGGTTCGTGATATGCGCGAGAGCCTGGCGGGGATCGGCCAGAAATGGCTGCTGATCTTCGTCGAACATCCAGAGCGGGATCAACGCGCTGGGTCTCGACATCCAGCTGATGGGGAGGATTCCCCGGCCTGTCGGAAGGCACTTTCCGTCCTTGTCGCCATGGGCGAAGACCTGCGGATTGCCAACGATGTCCTCGCCCCAGATATCCACGCCGACGATGGATTGCGGCATCCGCATGGACCCATCGAGTATCTTGTCGACTTGCTGCACGGGAATGCGTTTGCCACGAAGGACCCCGTTCAGATCGCAAATCGCCGCCTGAATATTGGCTGTCTCGGAATTTCGGGACAACCAATCGATAACATCGTCGATTGGCGCGATGTCGGAGTCCGGTTGCGGTGTCATGTCTTTTGTCCGGTTCGTTCGGTCACGGATTGAAACCGAATCAGACTTCGCTTCGGTGCCTAGATGCAGACCGAATTGAGCGGCGCAAAGCCGTTGAAGTTTACCGCAGAGTAGGTCGTTGTATAGGCGCCGGTCGACAGGATCAGAATTTTGTCGCCAACTTTAAGGTCAAGCGGCAGCTCGTAATGGGTTTTCTCATAGAGAATATCAGCACTGTCGCATGTCGGGCCTGCAATGACGACAGGTCCTGTTGCCCCGCCATCGGCGGGCGTCATGAAGCGGTATTTGATGGACTCGTCCATGGTTTCGGCCAGCCCCGAGAACTTTCCGATATCAAGATACACCCAGCGCTTGTCTTCGGTGTCGGATTTGCGGGAAATCAGCACGACTTCGGCCTGGATGACACCGGCATCGCCCACGATGGAGCGGCCCGGCTCGATGATGATCTCGGGAATGATCGGGCCGAAATGATCCACCATCGCGGCCATGATGGCATCGCCATAGGATTCAACCGGGTGGACCCGTGCGCGGTAGCGCGACGGCAGCCCGCCGCCCAGATTCACCATACGCAGCGCAACCCCGTGCGCGCGCAGATCCGCGAAGAGTTTCGTGACCTGGCTGAGGGCGACGTCCCACTGGCTCAGATCGGTCTGCTGAGAACCCACATGAAAGGAAATGCCGTAGGGGTCGAGACCCAGTTCGCGGGCGCGCACCAGCAGGCGCAGGGCCATTTCGGGCTCGCAGCCGAATTTGCGGGACAGCGGCCATTCGGCACCGGCACATTCCATCAGGACGCGGCAATAGACCATCGCGCCGGGCGCGGATTCGGCGAGCTTCTCCAGCTCGGCATCGCTGTCGAAGGCAAACATCCGCACGCCACGGTCATAGGCATAGGCGATATCACGCTGCTTCTTGATCGTGTTGCCGTAGGAGATGCGGCTCGGGGACACACCATGCGCCAGGCAGAGATCGATCTCCGTCGGGCTGGCCGTGTCGAAACACGAACCGAGTGATGCCAGACGCGCGATGATCGCATCCGCGGGGTTGGCCTTGACCGCATAGAAGACGCGGGCCAGAGGGAGTGCGCGCACGAGCGAATTGTAGTTGTGTTCGACGATGTCCACATCGACCACAAGACATGGCTCGTCAAAACTGTGACAGGAGAGATAGTCCGCAATGCGCGGGGAAAGGTCACCCTGGGACTCCGGAAGCCGGATTCCTGTCGCGGGTTCGGCGACCAGCGAAATCGAAGAGGCGATTGCTGCCTCGGATCGAACTTTACGGGAAGAATTACGGAATCGGGCATTGCTGCCCCGATTGGTTGCCAACATCGTCACACCCCTTCTAGCCCGGATTTCACCCGGATGGACCAAAAAGGACGCGTCCGTCGTTACATAAACCACCAGGGCCAGCGGTACGTGCGATTGCGTCTGTTTCGTGCAAATAGAAGGGTTGGAATTCGATTTCAATAGGAAAAAAAGAGGGCCGCGTTACGCGACCCTCAAACTGGCTGAAAAGCGCCATCTGGCGCCCGATTTTTTTTATGGGTCAGGCGCTGTTCCCGGCCAGGCCGAGGAGTTCACGGGCCTGATCGACCGTGGCAACCTGCTCACCGAGCGACTCAATGATGCCGACCGCGTGTTCGACCAGCTCGGCATTGCCCGAAGCGAGTTTGCCGCGGGAGATGTAGAGATTGTCTTCCAGTCCCACCCGGCAATGGCCACCCAGAAGGGTTGCTGATCCGACCATCGGCATCTCGTGACGTGAAATGCCGAACGAGGCCCAGATGGCGTTCTCGGGCAGCAGATCGCGCATCAGGGTCATCGCGGCGGTTGAGGCCGGTGCGCCCCAGGAAATTCCCAGGCAGAGCTGAAACAGCGGCTTTGGGTCCGCGATCTCGCCATTGGCGCACATCTGCGCGGCGAGCCGGACATGGCCGGTGTCGAACACCTCGAGCTCGGGTTTGACGCCAGCGTCCTGGATCATCGTTGCCATCTCGCGCAAGATCGCTGGCGAGTTGACCATGTTCCATTCACCGAAATTCATCGATGCCACATCAAGCGAGCAGATATCAGGTTTGAGTTTCACGACATGGGCGACCCGCTCGCGCGCGGTCATCATGCCGCTGGTCGGACCGGCTTTCATCGGATCCTTCGGATCCGGGACAAATCGACCGCCCGGGCCAGTGGTCAGGTTGATGATGACCGGTGACCCGGAATCGCGAATGCGGTTCACGACCTCCTCGTAATATTCAAGCTTGGTGCTCGCCTTGCCCGTATCCGGGTTGCGGACATGGATATGGGCGATGGCCGCGCCAGCCTTGTTGGCGGCTATGACTTCGCTGGCGATCTGTTCCGGGGTGACCGGCACGGCCGGGTTCATCGCGGTGGAATCGGCAGAGCCGGTGACGGCGCAGGCAAGAATGACGGGACGGGCCATGATCTGTGTTTCCTCGGAAATGTGGGCGTGTTTTTTCCGCACCCTTATATTGGCGCATTATAGAATGCTCCGGGGGCCAGACAAGTTGGCGAGAATGCCCGAGATTCGGTTGATTGCCCGTCAGCTATCCGCTTGAGCCCCAATTGATCCACCCCCATTGAATTGGTCCACCGTGTATTTTAGTGAACGGAGGATCAAGGATGGCAACGAAACGACACAAACCCGAAGAGATAGTCTCCAAGTTACGGCAGGTTGATGTGCTTGT
>JAURLR010000324.1 GCA_030831135.1 Alphaproteobacteria bacterium | reverse complement strand
CACGGCATGGATGATCCCTCTGGCCTGGCCCGGGCTGGCCGCCGGACTGGCGATCTTTGTCGCGCTTGTCTGCGGTGTACAGGCGCTTGGCCGGTTTGGCGGGAATACAGCGGCACGTGTGTTTGTCCTCGCCGGGTTCTGGACTTTTTCGGAGGCGCTGCGGGGGTTTGTGCTGACCGGGTTCCCCTGGAACCTGATCGGCTATGTCTGGGCGGGCAACGGTCCGAGCCTGCCCATCTTGCAGGCCAGTTCCGTGGTTGGCGTGTTGGGGCTTGGCACCTTCACGTTGCTGGCCGCCGCCATGCCTGCGGTGCTCGGTCGAGCTGTATCGGTGCCGTTCCGGCATACGGCCCTGGTGGTGGTTTTCACATTGTTGATACCGGGGCTTGCGTGGTCAGTCGGGCTGTACCGTCTGCAGGTCTCGGAAACGGCCTATGTCGCCGATGTCCGGTTACGTATCGTGCAGGCCAATATCGCGCAGCGGGACAAGTGGAAACCGGAATTGCGGCTTCAGCATCTCGAGCGCTATCTGGCGATGAGCGCCACCGCATCGGCCGAAATGCCGACCGTCGTGATCTGGCCGGAAACCGCGGTGCCGTTTTTTCTCGCCAATGACGCGCTGGTGCGTGGCGAAGCCGCCCGGGCTGTTCCCCCCGGCGGTCTTCTGGTGACCGGTAGCGTATGGGCCGCGTTCCACAACAACCAGAGACAGCTGTTCAACGCACTCCTGGTGATTGATGACGCGGGCCGGGTGCAACAGGTTTATGACAAGTCGCATCTGGTTCCGTTTGGCGAATATGTGCCCCTGCGCGGGGTTTTGCCCATGGACAAGATCGTGCCGGGGCAGGGGGATTTTTCGCCCGGCCCGGGGCCACGCATGATTGAGGTTGGCGGTTTGCCGTCCTTCAGTCCGTTGATCTGTTACGAGGCGATTTTTCCTGGACGGGTGACGCCCGCGGGCCTTCGTCCGGACTGGCTGCTCAATCTCACCAATGATGCCTGGTTCGGGAAATTCGCCGGACCGTGGCAGCACTTTGCCATCGCGTCGAGCCGGGCGGTCGAAGAGGGCCTGCCCATGGTGCGTGCGGCCAACACCGGGATTTCAGCGGTGGTGGACCCCTATGGCCGGGTGCAAGGTTGGCTCGGGATCGGGGTTGAGGGTGTTCTCGACAGCGCCTTGCCCCGGCCCATAAAGCCAACGCCCTATGCGCGTTGGGGCGACATCATTCCGTTGGGTCTGGCTCTTATTGTGGTTCTCGCGGGGGCCGTGGTGTCCCGGCGCCGGGATACGGCTTGACGCACCGGGGGTCATTCCTGCAAAACCGGGCTACTCGTGCGTTGGCGTTTGCCGGGTGCCACTGATCAACTTGATCCCAGCCGGAAGCGGTCTTGAAGCCGCATCATTTGTAACGATTTCAGGGGGGCCGTGTCTCGTGTCCAAAGGTAATTATCTCTTCACCAGTGAGTCCGTGTCCGAAGGACATCCCGACAAGGTTTGCGATCGGATTTCCGATGCCGTTGTCGATGCGTTCCTGACTGCCGACCCTGAAGCACGGGTTGCTTGTGAAACCCTGACCACGACAAACCGGATTGTTCTGGCCGGCGAAGTGCGCGGACCCAAGCCGCTTGTGGATGACAACCTGAATGTCAATGTCGCGCGAATGGAAGAGATCGCGCGCGCAGCCGTGAAGGATATCGGCTACGAGCAGGACGGGTTCCACTGGAAGACCGCAGAGGTTTCGGTCTATCTGCATGGACAGTCCAGCGATATCGCCCAGGGCGTTGATGCGGCCGGAAACAAGGATGAAGGCGCGGGCGATCAGGGGCTGATGTTCGGTTACGCCTGCCGTGAGACCGATGTTCTCATGCCCGCACCCATCCACTATTCCCACGCCATTCTGAAGTCGCTCGCCGAAGCCCGGCATTCGGGTGCAGAGCCGGGCCTGGGGCCGGATTCCAAGAGCCAGGTCACTTTGCGTTACGAAAACGGCAAGCCGGTCGGCTCCGCTTCGGTCGTGGTTTCGACCCAGCATGCCGAAGGTCTCAGCCAGGACGATGTGCGCGCGATTGTTCGCCCCCATGTGGAAAATGTTCTGCCCGATGGCTGGATGTGTCCCGAGGCCGAGTTCTATGTGAACCCGACCGGGCGTTTCGTGATTGGAGGTCCGGATGGGGATGCTGGTCTGACCGGACGCAAGATCATTGTCGACACGTATGGCGGGGCTGCACCGCATGGTGGCGGCGCGTTCTCGGGCAAGGATCCGACCAAGGTCGACCGTTCGGCGGCCTATGCCTCGCGCTACCTCGCCAAGAACGTGGTGGCCGCAGAGCTTGCCGAACGCTGCACCATTCAGGTCGCCTATGCGATTGGTGTCTCCAAGCCGCTGTCGGTTTATGTCGACACCTATGGCACCGGCAAGGTTGATGAAGAAGCCTTGGCGGTTGCGCTGCAGAAAGCCATGGATCTCAGCCCGCGCGGGATTCGCGAGCATCTGCAACTGAACCGTCCGATCTATGCCCGCACTGCGGCCTATGGCCATTTCGGCCGCCAGCCCGATGCGGATGGCGGCTTCTCGTGGGAGAAGACGGACCTCGTGGACGCGCTGCACAACGCGCTCTAGCGAACCCGGCCGAACAAAAAGGGTGGCAGGCTTTCGGGCCCGCCCCGAGCGATGACGACAAAACCAGCGGATAGCGACCCGCGTTTCCATGGACGTCGCCGGGGGCGCAAGTTGCGTCCCGGCCGTGAACTGCTGCTCGAAACCGTGCTGCCTGAACTTTCGATCGTCCTGCCGGAAGGTGATGGTCCGGTGGATCCGCACATCTGGTTTCCCGCAGCACCGCAGAAGGTGTGGCTGGAAATCGGATTCGGTGCGGGGGAGCACCTTGCCTGGCAGGCCGCCGAAAACCCTGATGTTGGCATGGTCGGGGCCGAGCCCTATCTCAACGGTGTCGCGCGGTTGCTGTCCGAGATCATTGAAAGGGACCTGCAGAATATCTGCTTGCTTGCCGATGATGTGCGGCCATTGCTGGCACGGTTGTCGGCGGCCAGTCTCGCCCGGGTGTTCGTGCTGTTTCCAGATCCCTGGCCCAAGCTGCGCCACCACCAGCGGCGGATTGTGAACACACCGATGCTCGATGCGCTCGCGCACGTGATGGAAGATGGCGCGGAGTTGCGCGTGGCGACGGATGACCAGAGCTATCTGGTCTGGATGCTGCGGCATCTTGAAGCCCATCCGGCATTTGACTGGATGGCGAACCGGATGGCGGACTGGAACACCCGTCCCGAAGATTGGCCCGACACGCGCTATGAGGGGAAGAATCGAAGCGGTGGCCCCGGAGCAACCTTCCTTCGGTATCGCCGGGTTCCCCGTAACGGGGGTTGAGTCAGCTTTCGCAGAAACCACAATGGCTTGCCTTTTCCGCGAAATTCCCTATATTCCGGGTCAACAAAGGCCCAACAGTCTGGCAACGGACAGTAAGGGGTGGCCCGGGTGAAATCCGGAGCCGCCTTTTTTGTTACCCGCATTTCCGTGCGCGGGATGCCGGGTGGTTGCTCAAGGAGTTGATTGAAGCGTTGAATCTCGTAAGCGAAAATGCCCGTACCGATCAGGTCATGTCTATTATCGAACCCTCGCTGGTCGATCTGGGATATGAGCTCGTCCGCGTGCATTTCGGCGGCGGTCACAAACCGATCCTGCAGATCATGTTTGATCGCGTCGACGGTGAAGAGATCACGATCGAGGATTGTACGCTGGCCAGCCGGACGATTTCGGCGCTTCTGGATGTGGCGGATCCCATTTCCGAGGCCTATGAGCTGGAGGTTGGCTCACCGGGTATCGACCGTCCGCTGACACGGAGCAAGGATTTTGCGAGCTTTGTCGGGTTCGAGGCGAAGGTCGAACTGAGACAGGCCGTGGATGGTCGCCGCCGGTTTCGGGGCGAACTGCTCGGTCTTGATGATGGCATGGTGCGCCTGGCCGACCCCGACGGAGATGGGGAAGAGATTGCGCTTCCTGTGAACGATGTCCTGAAAGCCAAACTTGTGCTGACAGATGAACTTATTGCTGCGGTCCAAAAGGGCCGGATGAACGAAGGATAGAGAAGATGGAGTCTGGTGGTCCCAGCCGTATTGAGATGCTCGCTGTCGCGGATGCTGTTGCACGCGAAAAAGGTATCGAGCGCGAAGAAGTCATCACCGCGATGGAGCAGGCCATTCAGAAGGCCGGGCGCAACAAGTATGGCCCCGAGCACGATATTCGTGCGGTCATCGACCGGGATGGCGGACATATCTCGCTCGCCCGCTATCGTGAGGTCGTCGAAGAGGTTGAGGACGAGCACATGCATCTCACCCTCAAACAGGCCCGGGACGAGAAACCGGATGCCGAGATCGGTGAGTTTCTGATCGATGAACTGCCGCCGATCGACTTCGGGCGGATTGCCGCGCAGACCGCCAAACAGGTGATCGTGCAGCGGGTTCGCGATGCCGAACGTGAGCGCCAGTACGAAGAATACAAGGACCGGACCGGCGAGGTCATCAATGGCCTCGTGAAACGTGTCGAATACGGCAATGTCACCGTGGATCTGGGCCGCGCCGAAGGCGTGATGCGTCGCGATGAGGCTTTGCCGCGTGAAAACCAGCGTCCGGGCGACCGCATTCGCGCGTACATCTATGACGTACGTCGCGAACAGCGGGGCCCGCAGATTTTCCTGACACGTACGCGGCCGGAATTCATGAAGTCGCTGTTCGCGCAGGAAGTGCCCGAAATCTATGACGGCATCATCGAAATTCGCGCTGCGGCCCGTGACCCGGGAAGCCGTGCGAAGATTGCGGTGATCTCGAAAGACGCCTCGATTGATCCTGTTGGCGCTTGTGTCGGTATGCGCGGTAGCCGTGTGCAGGCGGTAGTTGGCGAACTCCAGGGAGAGAAGATCGACATTATTCCGTGGTCGGAAGACCCGGCGACCTTTGTCGTCAATGCGCTCGCGCCAGCCGAAGTTTCGAAGGTTGTGCTCGATGAGGACGCCAACAAGATCGAAGTCGTCGTGCCTGATGAGCAGCTTTCGCTGGCCATTGGCCGGCGTGGTCAGAATGTGCGTCTGGCCTCGATGCTGTCGGGCTGGGACATCGACATCCTGACCGAGGATGAGGAATCCCAGCGCCGTCAGGACGAATTCAACAGCCGCAGCGAAACCTTCATCAATGCGCTTGATGTGGAAGACGTCATTGCACATCTGCTTGTGACCGAGGGTTTTGCCACGGTCGAAGAAGTGGCCTTCGTGCCGATCGAGGATCTGACCCTGATCGAAGGGTTCGATGAGGACATTGGCGAGGAACTGCAGGCGCGCGCCCAGGCATGGCTTGAGGAGCGCGACGCGAATCTGGACATCGAGCGCAAGAAGCTCGGGGTCGAGGACTCGATGCTCGCAGTGAACGGGGTCACCCTCGAATCCTCTGTCCGGCTTGGTCAGAACGGTGTTCGCACGGCCGAAGACCTTGCCGGCCTGATGCCCGATGAATACCGGTTCATCTTCATGGATGTGGAAACCGAGGTGAAGCTCGACGATCTGTTTGATATGGCGGATCACGAGATCGGTCGTGTGGTGCGCCAGAGCCCGGTGACGGCTGACGAGGCCAACAAGGTCATCATGGCCGCGCGCGTGGCGGTGTATGGCGATGATGTGATCGCACCCGAACCCGAGCCCGATCCCGACGCCGAAGAGGTGGTCGAGGACGTGGTTGATACGCGCTCTGCCGAGCTGGCCACCGCCGAGGCCGTCTTCGCCCCGGCAACCCCGCCGGCCGAGCCGGGCGCATAGGACGAATTGACAGGAGCGCATACAGCGTTGATGACCGTGGAATCCTCCCGGACCGAAGCGTCCACAGGCCAAGTCAGGAACGCGCCGGAGCGGCGCTGTCTGGTGACCGGGGAGGTGCGTCCGCGTGATGAGCTGATGCGATTTGTGGTCGGGCCGGATGATCTGGTTGTGCCCGATCTCGACAATCGGCTTCCCGGGCGCGGATTGTGGTTGCTTCCACGTCGCGATATAGTTGCGCAAGCCTGCGCCAAGCGCGCCTTTGCGCGTGGTGCGCGGCGCGCTGTCAGCCCGATGACGGGACCGGACGGCGAAAGCCTTGAGGTGTTTGTCGGGGCAGAACTTTTCCGGCGTGCCGTGAATGCACTGACGATGGCGCGCAAGGCGGGTGAATACGTGTCGGGGTTTGAAAAGGTCCGTGGTGCCCTTGCCGGGCTTGCCGGGCCGGGAATATCAAAGGCGGGGCTTGGCAATGCAGGGCCAGCCGCTTTGTTGTGTGCGTGTGATGCCGGTGCTGATGGCCGCCAGAAGGTGGCCCAGCTGGCGGATCACGTGAATGGAGTTGAGCGGATCGATGTATTCGATGCCGCGACGTTGGGGCAGGTATCGAACCGTGAACGCAGTGTTCATGGGCTCGTTCTGCCCGGCGGTGCCGCGCGGCAGGTTTGTGACGCGGCAAACAGGTTGATGACGTATCGCGGCGATTTCGTGCCGGCAGATGATGTTGTGACCGATGATGATGTGATGGAATGAGATCATGGCGAATACGACCGAAAACGACGACAAGAAGAAAAAGAAGCCGCTGAGCCTGTCCAAACCGGGCAAGCTCGAGCTGAAGAAGACTGTCGAAGGTGGTCAGGTCCGCCAGAGCTTCAGCCATGGCCGTACAAAGACCGTCACGGTCGAGGTCAAGAAGAAGCGCACCTTCCAGCAGGGTGCCGCCGGTGAGATGACCGAGGTCAAGGAAGGCCCGCAGGAAGAGGTCTTCGAGAAGGCCCCTGCGCCCGTACAGCCGGAACCTGTCGCGGCCAAGACCGGACCTCAGCGCACCCTGACGGCCGCCGAGCAGGCAACCCGCGCACGTGCGCTTGACGAGGCCCGCAAGGCCGCGGAAGAAGCTGCCCGCGAAAGCGCCGCCGCACAGGTCGCTCTCGAAGAAGCGCGCCGCGCCGGCGAAGCCGAAGATGCTGCCGCCCGCGCTGAAGAGGAAGCCGCTGCCAAGGCGCGCGAAGCCGAGGCCGCCGAGGCCAAGGTCGTTGCGGTCGAGGAAGCCCAGGAAGAAGAAGATCAGGCTGCGGCCGCCGCCGAAGCTGCGCCCGTTAAAGAGGCCCCCGCGCCTGCCGCAAAGGCGGCGCCGGAAACCGAGAAGCGCACACGCCGCGAGATCGAGGAAGAGGGTCGCCGTGCGGCCGAAGCCGAGGCCCAGCGCATGGCCGATGAGGCCGCGCAGCGCGCGGCAGCCGCCGAACGCAAGCGCGCCGCGCTCGAGGGTGAAGTCAATGGTGATGATGAAGCCGAGGAGCCAAGCGAGACCGGCGAACGCCGCAAGGGCGGTCGCGCTGCCCCCGCCGCAGAAGCCCCGGCCCGTCCGAGCCGCACGCGCGGTGAGCGCAAGCGCCGCAGCGGCAAGCTGACCATCACCGAAGCACTCGATGAAGATGGCGGCGCACGCCAGCGTTCTGTCGCGGCCTTCCGCCGGAAACAGGAGCGCGAGCGCCAGCAGCGTTCACGCGACAGCGGCGGTGGCGGCAACCAGTCCAAGGTTGTGCGCGAAGTGTCCATCCCTGATGCGATCACCGTGGCTGAACTGGGCAACCGGATGGCCGAGCGCGGTGCGGAAGTCATCAAGACACTCATGAAAATGGGGGTCATGGCGACCATCAACCAGACCATTGATCAGGAAACTGCCCAGCTTGTGGTCGAGGAATTTGGTCACACGGCGAAGCTGATTTCGGCCTCGGATGTGGAGCTCAATCTGGGTGCCCATATTCAGGATGTTGAAGGCGATCGCCTGCCGCGCGCACCGGTTGTCACCGTGATGGGTCATGTTGACCACGGCAAGACCTCGCTGCTCGATGCCCTGCGTTCCACCGATGTGGTGCGCGGTGAGGCGGGTGGTATTACCCAGCATATCGGTGCCTATCAGGTGGCGCTGGAATCCGGCGACCGGATCACCTTCATCGATACACCGGGTCATGCGGCCTTCACATCGATGCGTCAGCGCGGTGCCAATGTCACCGATATCGTGGTGCTGGTGGTGGCCGCCGACGACGGCGTGAT
>JAURLR010000323.1 GCA_030831135.1 Alphaproteobacteria bacterium | reverse complement strand
GGGTCACATCGAAGGACAGGGACCAGAACTCGCGTCGGCCGACGATCTGGGAGACCGGCTGGCGCTGCTCCCGGCGTGCGAGGAGGCCTTCAAAACGATCAAGATCAGCCGCCGCGATCAAGGCCTCCGGATTTGCGTGCAGCCAGACCTGCGGCCGCGCCAGCGCGAATTCCAGCAGAACCCGTGCATCCACACTGGCCGT
Organism: Alphaproteobacteria bacterium; assembly: GCA_030831135.1. Classification (GTDB taxonomy): domain Bacteria; phylum Pseudomonadota; class Alphaproteobacteria; order UBA6615; family UBA6615; genus JABJAG01. Next base: position 3,801 of record JAURLR010000323.1, on the reverse strand, counting down.
CTCGATCCCGGCTTCCGCCAGACGTGTACGAGCCGCGCCGAGCACGTCACGAACCCGGCGCCCGGCTTGGCCCCCAGGCTCAGGCATCCGTTGTCTCATCCTCGGAAAGGCGCGCAGCCTGATCCTCGGTCACCAGCGCATCGACCAGTTCGTCGAGGGCTTCGCCATCGAGAATTTTCTCGAGCTTGTGCATGGTCAGGTTAATGCGGTGATCGGTCACCCGGCCCTGCGGGAAATTATAGGTCCGGATGCGTTCAGAACGGTCACCCGAACCCACCTGGCTTTTGCGGGCCTGGGCACGTTCGGCATCGATCAACTGCCGCTCATGCTCGTATAGCCGTGCACGAAGCACACGCATCGCCTTGGCGCGGTTCTTGTGCTGGGACTTTTCGTCCTGCTGGGTCACGACAATCCCGGTCGGAATATGGGTGATCCGGATCGCACTGTCGGTTGTGTTGACCGACTGACCACCTGGTCCTGAGGCACGGTAGGTATCAACACGCAGATCCGCATCCTCGATATGCACGTCAACTTCCTCAGCCTCGGGCAGCACGGCCACCGTGGCCGCAGAGGTATGAATGCGGCCACTGCTTTCGGTATCCGGGACGCGCTGAACCCGGTGCACGCCGGATTCGTATTTCAGCCGCGCAAAGACGTCACTCCCCGAAATGCTCGAGATAATTTCCTTGTAGCCGCCGATACCGGTGTCGCTCGAGGCCATGATCTCGACCTTCCAGCCGCGGTTTTCGGCATAACGCTGATACATGCGGAACAGATCCGCAGCGAACAAGGCCGCCTCGTCCCCGCCGGTTCCAGCGCGGATTTCCAGGATCGCGTTCTTGGTATCCGCCTCATCCCTGGGCAACAGCATGAGCTTCAGTTTCTGTTCGAAATCGGGCTCGCGTTCGCGCAGCTCCTCAATCTCCAGCGTGGCAAGTTCGCGCATCTCCGAATCGGTTTCGTGATCCTCAAGGATTTCCTTCAGGCCAGAGATATCCTCCCGCACCCCGCGCAACTCGCGAATGGTTTCCACCACACCATTGAGCTCGGAATACTCCTTCGAGAGCTTTACGAATTCCTGCGGGTCGCTGCCGTCGGATTTCGCGAGCATGTCGGAGAGCTGCTCATGACGGGCAACCACCCGGTCGAGCTTGTCATCAAGACTCATACTTCTAACTCCCTTGTCCCGAACCGGATGGCGGCGTGCCATCATCGGAGCGGTCGGTTTCATCAAGTGCAAAAAGTTGGCGTGCCGCCTCGGCAATCGCGTTGTGGTCGCCGGAATTCCGTGCTGCAGCGCGTAGCACTTCGGAGGGATGGTGCAGCAAACGGTTGATCAGACGACGCGTGGCTTCGGCTGCATCCGCATCGCCATGTTCGGCCAGCACCTCGTCGCGCATCTGCTCGAAATGGTTTCGGATGTCGGACACTTCGGATCCCATATCCCGTTCGGCAACACCGTCCATGAAGGCATCGGCGTGGCGATCCACGATTTCCCAGGCATCCTGTGCGGCCGCGTCACGTGCGGCCTGATTGGACCGGGCAATGACTTCGAGATCATCAAGATCATAGAGAAAAACGTCCTCAAGATCCGTGATCTCGCGCGCGGCATCCGCTGGAACAGCCACATCGAGAATGAACACCGGTTTGCGCCGACGCGCCCGAACGGCCTGCCGCATCATCGCCGTGGTGACAATTTCCTGCCCCGTCCCCGCAGCCCCGATCACGAGATCAGCGCGTTCCAATGCCACGGGCAATTCGTCATAGGTTGTGGCATGCGCCTCATGGGCACGCGCGGCCGAGGCGGCCCGCTCCGCGCTCGGCCCCGCCACCACGACGTGGCGCAAGCCATGCTGGCGGAAATGATCCAGCATCAGCCCGCCCATTTCACCCGGCCCCAGCAGCAGCGCCGAAACATCATCAAGGTCACCGAACAGGTTCCGGATCGAATGCAGGGCCGCATTGGCAAGCGAGAGCGGACCTTCGGCAACAGCCGTGTTGGTCCGGACATCCTTGGCCGTCGAGAACGCCTTCTGGAGCAGATTGTCGAGTTCCGCGCCAAGCGTTCCGACCGAGCGGGCGCGCGCATGAATATCCTTGAGCTGGCCGAGTATCTCGGCCTCGCCCACAATGGCGCTTTCCAGGCTTGATGCGATGGCGAATACATGCCGGACGGCATCGCGACCTCGAAGCGCATAGACCGCGTGGGGCTCGAAGGATTCCCCACCAAGCCGCATTTCCAGTAACGCCCGCGCTGTGCGATGTGCCGCGTCCGGGTCGGCCGCATATCCCAGAAACTCGACGCGATCGCATGTGGAAACAATGACCGCCTGATCAAAGCCGCCATTCCGCAAGGCCGACAGGACAGCAGGCTCATCGGCAAAGGCGACGAACAGGCGGTCACGCAATGACGTGCTGGTGGTCTTGTGGCTGGCGCCTACGACGACGAAGTCGGCCGGCGCCATCCGCGTATCGGGATGGGGGGCCATATCGCCTCGTCGCTAACGGTGTGCTGCCAGGTGGTCCTTGAGATCGGTGATCGCCACATCGACCTGTTCGCCGCTATCGAGATCGCGCACAGTCGCAGCACCCCGGGCCAGCTCGTCATCACCGATCAGGACTGCGGCGGCGGCATGGATACGATCCGCACGCTTGAGGCCGCGCTTCAATCCGCCCTTGTAGATCAATTCCACGGTCAAACCGGCGTGACGCAGTTCGCTCGATAGGCGCAGGGCTTCACGTTCCCCGGCATCACCCAGCCCGATCAGCGTGATCGCGCGCGGCAGGGCCGGTGCTTCACCCGTCATCATCGCGAGGCGTTCAATCCCCGCGGCCCAGCCCACACCCGCGGTTTTCGGCCCGCCCATGGTTTCGATCAGCCCGTCATAACGCCCGCCGGCAAGCACGGTTCCCTGCGCACCCAGCGCCTCGGTCGTGAATTCGAAGGCGGTGTGGCTGTAATAGTCGAGGCCGCGCACAATATGCGGGTTGCGCGTGTAGGCCACGCCTACGGTATCCAGCCCATCCTGTACGGCCGCAAAAAAGGCTGCGGCCTCCTCGGTCATGTAATCATCAAAGTCCGGTGCATCGGCGATCAGAGCACGATCTCCGGCATCCTTGGAATCCAGAATGCGCAGGGGGTTGCGCACAAGGCGATCCCGGCTGTCATCGGAGAGCTTGTCCGACAGGTCGGAAAAATATTCGACCAGCGCCGCACGATACCGCTCCTTGCTCGGTGCATCGCCCAGCGTGTTCAGTTCAAGCGTCGTTTCGGACAGAACGCCAAGCGCATCGAGGATATCGGCAGCCATCGCGATGACTTCGACATCCGCTGAGGGTTCGGCGACCCCGATCAACTCGACCCCGAACTGGTGAAACTGCCGCTGGCGTCCCTTCTGGGGTCGCTCATGCCGGAACATCGGGCCGTGATAGAAACACTTCAGGGGCAACTCGTTCTGCAGGCCACCAGAAATGAAAGCCCGCGCCACCCCAGCCGTACCTTCAGGACGCAGGGTCAGACTGTCACCGCCCTTGTCCTCAAAGGTGTACATTTCCTTGGTCACGATGTCCGAAGTGTCGCCCAGCGTCCGCTTGAAGACTTCGGTGAACTCAAAAATCGGTGTGGCCATCGGGCCAAAGCCATATCGCTCCGCCACCTCGCGCGCCGTCCCGGCAATCGCCAGATGTGCGCGCGCATCATCGCCAATAAGGTCGTGGGTACCGCGAACTGGTTGAAGCTTGGCCACAATAAACTTTCGGTTCTGACTTGGTTATTCTGCTGCCGAGGACAGGCTGGCGTCT
>JAURLR010000322.1 GCA_030831135.1 Alphaproteobacteria bacterium | reverse complement strand
TGCAAATTGGGTTGCACTCCGTTTTTCGTCGCAGGCCCGGATGGGCCGGAACGAGAAACATGACTGATTTTCAAGGCGTCGTCCCGGCGCTCGGCAAGACGCTGAGCGCACGCGGCTATGACACACTCACACCTGTTCAGGAATCCGTGCTGGCCGATGGGCTGGCAGGCAAGGATTTGCTGGTCTCGGCGCAGACCGGATCGGGCAAGACCGTTGCCTTCGGACTGGCGATGGCGCCAACATTGCTGGGCGATGCCGAACGCTTTTCCTATGCCGCGACTCCGTTGGCATTGGCTGTGGCGCCAACCCGCGAGCTCGCCCTGCAGGTAAAACGCGAGCTGGAATGGCTTTACGCCGAGACCGGTGCGTCGGTGGCTTCCTGCGTTGGCGGGATGGATATGCGGACCGAACGCCGGGAACTGGAACGCGGTGCGCATATCGTGGTCGGAACACCGGGCCGATTGCGCGACCACATCGAACGCGGCTCGCTCGACATGAGCGCGCTGAAAGCTGCTGTACTCGATGAAGCGGACGAGATGCTCGATATGGGGTTCCGGGATGATCTGGAATTCATTCTGGCCGCTGCGCCGGACACACGACGGACGTTGATGTTTTCGGCCACCGTGCCTCGGGCGATCGCTTCACTGGCGACCCGCTACCAGAACGATGCCGTCCGGATATCGACCACGGCGGAACGCGAACAGCATCTGGATATCGAATATCTGGCGATGAACGTGGCCCCGGCCGACCGCGAGAATGCAATCATCAATGTGTTGCGCTACTTCGATCCGAAGAACGCGCTGGTCTTCTGCGCAACCCGTGCCGCGGTCAACCGGATGATGAGCCGCTTTACCAATCGTGGTTTCGCGGTGGTCGCCCTGTCGGGTGAGCTCAGCCAGAACGAGCGCAGCCATGCCTTGCAGGCGCTGCGCGATGGCCGGGCGCAGGTCTGTATCGCAACGGATGTCGCCGCCCGCGGACTGGATTTGCCGAACCTCGAGCTGGTGATCCATGCCGAGATTCCCAAGAACCGCGAAAGCCTGCTGCATCGCAGTGGACGCACCGGGCGTGCAGGCCGAAAGGGCGTCTGCGCCCTGATCGTGCCGTTCAATGAACGCCGCAAGACAGAGCGCCTGCTCGAGCGCGCCAATATCACCGCCGAATGGGGACGTCCGCCTTCGGTTGAGGAAATCCAGCAGCGGGACCGCGCGCGTCTGATGGAAGATCAGCGCCTGATCGATCCGGTCAGCGAAGACGAGAAGTCATTCGTGGCTGAGATTCTCGAACGCCACAGTCCCGAGCAAGTTGCAGCCGCGTTCCTTCGGGTGCACACCGCCGGGCAATCCGCGCCGGAAGAGTTGATCGATCCCGACATCCGGGACCCCAAGAAGGCCCGGCGTGAGGATTTCACCGATGGCGTCTGGTTCTCGCTCTCTGTGGGGCGGAACGATAATGCCGAGCCGCGCTGGCTGTTGCCGATGCTGTGCCGGGTGGGTCAGATCACCAGTCAGGAGATCGGCTCCATCAAGATCCAGCAGGCGGAAACTAATTTCGAGATCGCCCCGGGTTGTGTCGACAGGTTCCTGCAGGCCATCGGGCCGGACATGATGCTGGAGAAAAACGTCGCTGTGACGAGGCTCGACCGGGCGCCCGCACCTTCGCCGCGCGGTGAACCACGTGGCCGGTCATCTGATACTCGCGATCACGGGAAGTCTTTCGACAAGAAGCCCTATGACAAAAAACCGTATGAGAAAAAGCCATACGGAAAGGCGACGCAGGGTGGAAAACCCTACGAGAAAAAGCCGTATGAGAAGAAGCCTTACGAGAAGAAACCTTACGAGAAACAGCCCTACGAGAAGAAACCCTATGTCCGCAGGGACGCCGAAAGCGCACCGCATGCGGGTGCGTCCGCAGGCCCCGGGACGGCACCGGCTGCCAAGCCCTATGTGAAGCGAACCCGTCCCGGTGATGCCGGCGTCTCGCGTGGCGGTGCTGGCGCGGAACCCCCGCGCAAGCCGAAGCGGAGCTTTGAAAAACGGCCCGATGCGCCGTTCAGCAAACGTTCAGGCCGCGATGACCGGCGTCAGGATGAGCGCCCGGCCCACCCCGCGCGCCCGGCCAAGCCGCCACGCGCGGCCTCCGAACCGCAGAAAAAGCTGGAACTGGGTGCAAAACCCACGGAGCGGCCATCCTACAAGTATGACCAGCAACCGGTGGCCCGGCGCAGCAAGGATGGCGACGCGGAAGAGGGCGGTTTTGCCGTTCTCAAGCGCAAAAAGCCGCGCGCCAACAAGAAGAAACGCTAGCCCAGGCGGTCAGTCGGACGACAATCGATGGCCGATTTTGATGTGATCATCATTGGTGCCGGGGCGGCGGGCCTGATGTGTGCCGGCCAGGCAGTTCGGCGCGGTCGGCGCGTACTTGTGATCGAGAAGTCCGACCGTATCGGGGAGAAAATCCGGATTTCGGGCGGCGGGCGCGCGAATTTCACCAACCGGTTTGCCGCGCCGGAAAACTATCTCTCGGAAAATCCGCGCTTCTGCGTGTCCGCGCTCGCCCGCTATACCCAGCATGACTTTGTCGCGCTGGTCGAAAAACACGGCGTTGCCTATCACGAACGCGACCACGGACAGCTGTTCTGCGACGAGACCGCGCAACACATCATCGACCTGCTGCGCGCCGAGGCGGATGGTGCGGACATCCGCACATCCGTGACTGTTGCAAGCATTTCCAAAACAGGTTCGGGTTTTGTTGTCGAGACCGATCACGGTGTGTTTCGTGCCCCCGGCCTCGTGATCGCAACGGGCGGGCCGTCCATCCCGAAGATGGGGGCCAGTGGTTTTGGCTATGACATCGCACGCCAGTTCGGCCTGAACGTCATTCCCCCGCGTGCCGGTCTGGTGCCGTTGACCTTTGATCCGGATATGAAGGCCCGGCTGGACGGTTTGTCGGGCGTCTCGCTCGATGCCACCGCGACCCTGGGCAAGGCATCCTTCACCGAGGCATTGCTGTTCACCCATCGCGGGTTGAGTGGTCCCGTGATCCTGCAGATATCGTCCTACTGGAAGCCCGGAGACGCGCTAACGCTGGACCTTCTGCCGGGCATGGATGTGTTTGCCGCGCTGAAGGCGTTCAAGGAGAACGAACCGCGCAAGGATGTCGTGACGGTCCTCTCCCAATTGTTGCCCCGGCGATTGGCGCAACGGCTCGTCGAGTGGTGCGATTGTGGCGGGCGGCTCGCCGAGACGCCGAACAAGGCACTGCAGACGCTCGCGGACCAGATCAACCGCTGGACGATCAAGCCAAGCGGTTCTGAGGGTATGCGAACGGCGGAAGTCACGCTGGGCGGGGTCGACACGCGCGAACTGTCCTCGAAGACCATGGAGGTGCGTTCGGTTCCCGGGCTCTATTTCATCGGGGAGGCTGTTGATGTGACCGGCCATCTGGGTGGTTTCAATTTCCAGTGGGCCTGGGCATCGGGATATGTCTGCGGGCAGGTGGTCTGAGGCGGATCGGGTTCGCAAGTTTTTCCGGTCCGGCGTATGCTGTTGCTTCCTGCGGTCCTATCCGCATTCATTGACAGGGTTACCCAAAATGACAAAGGCCCGTGCCCGCACCCGTGCGAAGGCAAAAGCCGCGCAGAACCTGACCAAGCGCAAAGACGTTGAAGCTGCAAAACCAGGCAGCAAGACCGGGAAGTTTGATCCGGGATCAAGCACGATCAACAAGGCGGGAACCGGTTTTGATGGTGGCAATTTCGCCATCGCCGGCCGTGGTGCCGGACGGGGCCGCTAGGCAGCCGACCACTTGACCGCAATTCCTCTGGCCGGTCGCCCTGCAATTGACCGGCTTTGCCGGTCGTGCTTGGTTTTGTACAAGCCACCAATCCAGATGGAGACGTCCTGTGAGCGTTGCCCGACACCCCCGACCGCCCGAGCTTGAGAACACCAGCCTCGAAGAGATCATGGACACCTATGTCGCCCGTTTCCGGGACCGGGTGCCCGATTGGGAAGCCTTCGAGGACGCGAAGATCGAGGGCTATCGGCGCGCCCAGCATCGGTTTATCGGGGCTGGAGGGTCCGGCAAGCATGGCGATCCCAATGCGATTCCTGCCCGCGCCCACACCTTGAGCATCATGTATGTAAATCCGGGGCAGGGGAACGCCGCCCATACCCATGAGGTCGAAGAGACCTTCTTCGTCCTGAAAGGACTGCTGGATGTGTTCGTCGAGGATGAGGATGGCCGCCGTCTCGAAACCCGGCTCGGCCCGTGGGAGTGCATCACCTGTCCGCCCGGTGTGATCCATGGCTATGACAACAACAGCCTTGAGCCGGTCTGGTTTCAGGTGATGCTGGGACGGGGCCAGCCCGAAACCATGGGCTATGCCGACGACAATCTCTACGCAAACCGTGACGGGCACCTCAAGGGCGAATAGCGTCGACCCTTCAAGCGCCAGCCGTAACGTCTTGACGCGATACGAAATGAACTCGGATCAAGAGCCTTTTTGAAACAATGGCGAACGGGCGGGAGTGGCGCGGATGATCAGAAGAACCAAAGAACGTGATTCGAGAGCGGTCCTGTGAACGCGCCCGCGAGGTTTGCGATTCATCAGGGAACGACCGAGCGTCAGTGGACCTTCTCCCAGTCGATCGAAGGTTATGCCCGGCACGGAATTCGCGCCGTGACTGTCCGGCGGTCCCTGGTCGAAGAATTCGGTGTCACCAATGCGGCCCGGCTGATCGCAGATGCCGGGTTGAAGGTGCTCGGCGTTTCGCGATGCGCCCCTCTGACCGATATGGACCCTGTCCGGATTGCTGAAAATCACGAGGAAAACCGGCGCGCGATTGCTGTGACAGCCGAATTGGCGGGAACCAATCTGGCGATGATTTCAAACAGTCTGCCTGAAGGCTCACGCGACCTGGCCGGGGCCCGTGCCCGGGCGCTGGATGCGCTCGCCCGGCTGTTGCCGGAAGCCCGCGCCGCCGGCGTGACGCTCGGTCTCGAGACCATTCATCCCATGCGTGCAGCACGCGGGTGCGTCTGGAATACGCTCGACCAGGCAAACACAGTCTGTGCCGAACTGGGAGAAGGGACGGGCTTGATCGTCGATGCCTATCACGTCTGGTGGGATCCCAACCTGGAAAGCTCGATTACTGCATCGACGGGCCGGATCGTGTCCTTCCAGATCAGTGACTGGCTGCCCGATACCCAATCTGCCGCAGGGTCCGATCGCGGGATGCCTGGCGATGGTGTGATTGATCTGCGCGCCATGCGTGACCAGGTGCGCGCGACCGGGTTTGACGGCTTCGACGAGCTGGAGCTTTTCTCCGAACGCAACTGGTGGCAGCGCGATCCGAACGAGGTCATCGAGGTTGCGATCTCCCGGCACCGCGAGATATTCGAGGATGAATCCAGCCCCGTGCACTGATTCGATCCGCAGAGTTCGATCATCTTCGGGCAGCATTCTTCAAAGGTGTGAGACGTTACTTGGACCCCTGCAAGCCTGACGTGACGTCAGCGCGCCTGTGTCTGTGCCGCCGGGGACAGGGTCATGTAGACCGTGCCTTCGAAGAAGCCGGACACATATCGTGATTCCGGCATGTAACCTGGGCGCGAACAGATGATCTGGATCCAGCCATGGCCGGTTGTCAGGACGACCTCGACCGGCGTGCGGGCATGGGCTTGCGTGCGCACGCCGTTGCGCTCGAACTCACATTCGGCCCCCGGCGGGTCGGTGACGATCTCCAGCCCGTAGGTGTCCCAGTCGCGGCCATGGGTGCAGGCCGACAGCGCTAAAGCTCCCGCAACCAGCGTGATGCCAGCCCACCGGGGAAACCGACGGTTCATGTGTGACGTCTTGGCCATTTCTGAAAGTCCATCAAAAGCAGATACAGACGTGGTTCTAACCTGCAATGACCGGGTTAGAAAGTACTCCGATACCGCCAAGTGAAACCTCGGCGCGATCACCGGGTTTCATGAAGACTTTGGGGTTCCGTCCCACGCCGACGCCTGCAGGCGTCCCGGTCGTGACAATGTCGCCCGGTTCGAACCGGTACCATTTGGAAAAATAGGAAACGATCTGGGGTACATTGAAGATCAGGTCGTCGGTGCGGGAGGATTGCATGACCTCGCCGTTCAACCGGAACTCAAGCAGAAGGTCATGGGGGTCTTCGACTTCGTCCTTTGTGGCGATGACCGGCCCGCAGGGCGTGAAGGTCGGTAGCAGTTTACCCATGATGTTGCGTTCCCAGGCCAGGATCGAGGGGAAGGGTTCGGTTGCGCTGAACACGTCGGCCACCCAGTCGCGCGCAGACACGTCATTGGCCATCGTGTAGCCGGCGACATAGTCCATCGCGTCGGCTTCGCTGACATTGTGGCAGGTGCGCCCGAAGACGAAGCAGAACTCGGCTTCGTAGTCGATCATGTCCGGACATTGCGGTGGCACCACGATGGGTTTGCCCGACCCGGTCAACGAGGCGACAGTCTTCATGAAGGCAGAGGGGTAGGCGGGCGCGGGCGTGCCGGCCATC
>JAURLR010000321.1 GCA_030831135.1 Alphaproteobacteria bacterium | reverse complement strand
GAGGACACCCTTACTCAAGTGCCCTAACCCATAATAAGCAAAGGGTATGCCAACTCTGGCGCTAGACCGTCCGCAGCACATGCTCAATCCGTTCCGCGAGGGCCTCGGCATCCTGTGCAACGCCATTCATATGATCGGCCTGCCGCCGCAATGCGTCGGCCTCCCGGCGCAATGTCTGAGTCCAGCCACGCATCTCCTCACGATCCAGTTCGCTGACAGCGTCCGACGGAACCAGTTCGCGGCCCGAACCGCCATCTTTGGAGAAAATATTCATAAAACTTTAGTAGCAATCACCGTGCCAGTTCGGCGTACGGTTCGCGCCATGTTCGCGCGCGAATTCTGCGGCATACTGATCCCCGGACCAAAGGGCACAAATCCCGACCACAGGGGCTGGACCTGCAAGCCATCTTGCCGCAAACCCATATGCGGCAAACTTCGAGGACGACAGGGACGAGCCGCCCGATTGACCCACGGGTCCCCCGTCACAAACCCGGAGAACCTATCCATGGCAACTTTTGTACTCGTTCACGGCGCCTGGCACGGTGGCTGGTGCTGGTCCCGCATAACCCCCCGCCTTCGTGCCGCCGGGCATATCGTTCACACACCGACCATGACGGGCTTCGGTGAGCGCAGCCACCTCCTGACAAAGGATGTGGGGCTGGAAACCAACGTCACCGACATCATGAATGTTCTGCTCTGGGAAGACCTGACCGACGTGATTCTGGTTGCACAAAGCTATGCCGGCATGGTGACCACCAGTGTAGCCGACCGGATGCCCGAACGTATTGCCGCTCTGGTCTACATCAATGCGTTCATTGCAGCTGATGGTGTGTCCCAGAACGACATGCTACCGGACTGGCGCCGGGAAATGATCGAGGAAGAACTGAAAAGCGATCCGGATGCCTGGCGGATGCCGGCGCCCTCGCCCGAGCTGATCGGCGTCAAGGACCCGGAGGTTGCGGCGTGGATCACCGACAAGATGACAATCCAGTCCGCCAAGACAATGGCGGACCGTGCGACCATCACCGGCGCAGTCGATCAGATCACCAACCGCACCTTCATCCGCGCCACGGGCTATCCCAACAGCACCTTCGATGCGACCGTCAAGGCGTATCAGGCGCATCCGGACTGGCGCGGCATCGAACTCGACACCAGCCATGATGCGATGATCACAGCCGCAGACGAGGTGATCGAGGTTTTTGAAGAGGTCGCGGCCAGCATCTCGTGATCAAGACTGTCCGCAAAGGAAAGGGCCGCTCCGAAGGAGCGGCCCCGTGAGCAGGCATCAGCCTAACCCTTGGTCGTTAAACCGTTGTCTCTAGCCGGCCAGAGAAGGTTGCTCCACCGTCCGCGCCCAAGACACAGGGTTGAACTCGTTGCCTAGGATCTCACTCGACATTGGATCACCTCCTTTCGGTTGTTGAAGAACGTCAAAAGCCTAACATCGGATTCCGCGTCGCCAACAAGCGAAAAAAGCCGGCCTGTTCCTGAAACTTCTGTTACCCGCCGAACCGGGTTTCCGGAATCCCCTGGATGCCCAGCCCGGTAATCCGGAACAGACCACCGGCTGCAAACTGCGGCTTGCTCTCCACCGCAAAGTGCCCGTGGGCATCCGCGCCCGGATGGGCGACACGCGCCATGGACGTCACGTAGATCTCGTCCATATTGCCGCCGCCAAAAATCACGCTCGTGATGTTCTTCACGGGCATACCGATCCGCCGCTCCACCGAACCATCGGGCGCGTAGCGTACCAGATCACCGCCGGTGACCTGCGCGTTCCACATGTAACCTTCGGCATCGACGGTCGAACCATCCGCGACGCCGGGGTCGTCATGGGTCGTCGCAAAGACCCGTTTGTTCGACACCGATCCCGTGGCGATATCATAGTCATAGGCCCAGAACTCGCCCTGGAAGGTGTCGGCGAAATAGAAGGTCTTGTCATCCGGGCTCCAGCACGGCCCGTTGGAACAGACGATCCCGTCATCGACCTTGGTCACCGTCAGGTCAGGATCGAGCCGGTACAGGCCACACAATCCCTTTTCCTCCAGATCATCCATTCCGCCCGCAAAGAATCGGCCACGACGATCCACCTTGCCATCGTTGAGACGTGAGCGCGGCTCGTCTTCGTCGATCAGCGTGATCAGGTCGAGCTTCTCGCTCTCGAAATCATAGAAGTAGAACCCGTCATCATTGGCAAGGACGGCACCGCCATCCTTGCGCAGCGCGATTGCCCCCACATCGTGGTCGAGGCACCGGTTCTCGACCTTGCCGCTTTTCGGGTCCATCCGCCACAGAGCCGGCTTGCCGACCCGCTGTCCGGTACCATCAACCCAGTAGAGCCGTCCCTCTTCGACATCCCATATCGGGCTTTCGCCCAGATGGTTGTCACACATGAGGACGCATTCGATGGAATAGGACATGACTGGATCTCCGGGACGTTATTCAGCTGCAAGCGCGCTGTAGCGCTCGGGGATATCGAGATTGAAAATACGGGCTGCATTGTAGCCGAGGATATTTCGCTTGGCGGTCTCATCGAGGAATGGCAGGTCCCAGATCACGGATGGAAGATCGAAATCCCAGTGCGGCCAGTCGGAGGCGTAAAGCAGCCGGTTCGGCGCGTCGACCATCTCGCAGGTCAGCTCCAGCGCCTTCATATTGTCGGTCTCGAGCGGCTGAGTCGTATAATACATTTCGCGCATATACTCG
>JAURLR010000320.1 GCA_030831135.1 Alphaproteobacteria bacterium | reverse complement strand
GCCTTCGTGGACGACAATCCCCGGGGTTTCGGACTCGTCCAGCGCAACCGCGAATTCGAACAGTTTCAGGATCTCGAAGCGGAGTATGAAAGACGCCCCTCAGCCTGGGTCACCCCGCATGGTGATTGGGGACCCGGCCATGTCCAGCTGGTCGAAATTCCGTCCGACTCCGAAATCAACGACAACATCGTCGCCTATTGGCGCCCGGCACAGCCGATCACACCGGGCACGCCCCACAGATTTGCCTACCGGTTGACCTGGCCGAACGATGCGCCGGCGGGAAGCGAGATCGCGCGGGTGATCCGCTGTGCTTACGGCCACAACCTGCGAACCGGGCAACCGCAATTCGTGATTGACTATGCCGTTCCCAAAAACCGGAAAATCGAAACGATCACGGCCGATATCAGCGTTTCGGCCGGGCAGCTCGTCGATCAGGTCATTCAGCCCAATCCGAGCACGGGCGGCCTCCGCATTTTCGTGACCATCGACCCGGAGCAGGAGAACCAGAGCGAAATCCGTGTCCAGCCGAGAGACGCCAAGGGGCCGATCGGTGAAACCTGGCTCTACCGCTGGATGCGCGCCTGACATGCAGGGGGTTATTGCGCCCCGCCATGCCTTGCCGGCGGAAAACCCCTGCGACATGCCGCGACAGGGTGTGCATGGCATCCGTTTGACAGCACGTCCGGGCGGGCGATTTCTTTCGGGGGCGGCCACCGGCCTTGCACGTCTTCTGCTCGCGCTCGCAACCCTCGGGCTGACCGGCTACGGCGCCTTTGAAATGCACGGGGTCCTGTCGGCAGGCGGCATCACTGTACTGCAGTGGCTTTTTCTTGCCGTGTTCACCATCAACTTTGCCTGGATCGGTTTTGCGGCCTGTCAGGCTGTACTCGGATTCTTCCGGCAAATATGGGTCGATGCGATCCGTCTGTGGCGCGGCAAGAATGACCAACCGCCGCTCCGGACTGCCATCCTGAGTCCTGTCTACAACGAGGACCCGCAACCCGTGGCGGCAGCGCTCGCAGCAATGGCCCAGGGACTTGCCGAACAGGCACCTGGTCAATTCGCGGTCTTCATCCTGAGTGACAGCAACAAGCCCGATGCATGGATCGCCGAAGAAGCGACGTTTCGTCAACTCATTGCGACAAGCAGCACATCCTGCCCGATCTATTACCGCCACCGACACCAGAACACCGAACGCAAGGCTGGTAATATTGCAGATTGGGTCATGCGCTGGGGTGGTGGCTGGGAGGCCATGCTCGTCCTCGATGCCGACAGCCTGATCACTCCCGATACGATCATCGAAATGGCGCGCCGCATGGCCGCCGACCCGGGACTGGGTTTGCTGCAATCCCTTCCTGCCATTGCCGGCGCACGCAGCCTCTATGCGCGCCTCCAGCAATTTTCCAATCGCTGCTACGGGCCGATATTCGGAAACGGGCTCGCCGCCTGGCACGGGCGGAACGGAAACTTCTGGGGCCACAATGCCATCATCCGTACAGCCGCCTTTGCTGAGGCCGCACGGCTTCCCGAACTCACCGGCCCGCCCCCCTTCGGTGGTCACGTCCTCAGCCACGACTTCATCGAGGCCGCATTTCTGCGCCGCGCCGGTTGGGGTGTGCGCATCGATACCGATCTGGTCGAAAGCTACGAACAGGCGCCCCCGTCCCTGATCGACGTCCTGGTGCGGGACCGGCGCTGGTGTCAGGGCAACCTCCAGCATGTCCGCTTCCTTCTGGCGCGCGGGCTGGCATGGCCGACCCGGCTGCACCTGCTGACCGGGATCATGGCCTATCTGAGCGCCGTGCTTTGGCTCCTGCTTGTTGCCATCGGCATGCTGATCGCCGTTCAGGCCGCCGTGACCCGCCCGGAATACTTCAAAACGCAGGCGCTTTTTCCCACCTGGCCGGTGTTCGACAGTGAACGGGCTGTGGCGTTGTTCCTGATTTCAATGGGCGTTGTTCTGGCCCCCAAGGCCCTCGGCTGGCTCGCGATCATGATCCGGCCACGCCGCCTCCTGCGGTTTGGCGGCCCGCTGGCCTTGACGCTCAGCGTATTGGTCGAATTGCTGCTTTCGGTACTTTACGCCCCGATCATGATGATCGCACAGAGCGGGTTTGTCCGCGCTGTAATGTTTGGTGCAGATAGTGGCTGGGCGACGCAGCGACGCGGTGACGGGCGAATCGGGTTTGGCGCGGCCATCCACGCCCACCGGTGGCATATGGCAATCGGCGTTGCGCTGGCGTTTCTGTCCTATGAGCTCAAGCCAGCGCTTTTTCTCTGGCTGCTACCGGTCAGTTCGGGACTCATTCTCGCCGCGCCGCTCTCCTGGATGAGTGACAGCGTGGCACTGGGTCAGCTCCTCAAGCGTCTGGCGATCCTGCGCACCCCGGAAGAGCAACGCCGGACACGCCCAGCAATCCTGACCGCCTATGACCAGCAACTCGAACGGTTTCCCCGTCAATCCGGTCCGGCCTTGTCGCTTCTCTCGGACGACCCGCAGCTGCGCGCATGGCACCTGGCCCAACTGGGAACCCCGCCCCACGGACCTGCAGCATTCGACCCGCAGATCGTTCTGGCCCGCGCCAAGGCCGAACGCGCGCATGATCCGAAATCCCTCGGCGCGTGGCTGACAACGGCGGAAACCATGGCGCTGCTCAACGAG
>JAURLR010000028.1 GCA_030831135.1 Alphaproteobacteria bacterium | reverse complement strand
TGCCAGCTCTATCAGCGCAGCGCCGATATCTTTCTCGGTGTGCCCTTCAATATTGCCTCCTACGCGCTGCTCACGATGATGATTGCCCAGGTGACGGGCCTTGAGGCTGGTGAGTTCATTCACACCTTTGGCGATGCACATCTCTACCTGAACCATCTCGAACAGGCCGATTTGCAGCTCGAGCGCGCGCCCTATCCTTTGCCGCGGATGTCGCTGAATCCGGATGTGAGTGATCTGTTCGGTTTCACCTATGAGGACTTCACCCTCGACGGATATCAATTCCACGCCCATATCCCCGCCAAGGTTGCGGTGTGATCTGGTGATGATCTCGCTGATCGTTGCCGTCGCGGAAAACGGGGTCATCGGCCGCAATGGCGACCTGCCCTGGCGTATCCCGGCTGATCTGAAATTCTTCAAGTCAACGACGATGGGCAAGCCCATCGTGATGGGCCGCAAGACCTGGCAGTCGATTGGCCGGCCGCTACCCGGCCGCGACAATATCGTGATTACCCGGGACCGTAACTTCGCGGCACCCGGCGCCATTGTGGTTGCCGATTTTGCGTCAGCCGTGGCGGCTGCCGGCGCAGTGCCGGAGGTCATGGTGATTGGCGGAGCGGAGATATATGAGGCGGCGCTGCCGCATGCCGACCGCATTTACCTGACAGAAGTACACGCCATGCCCGTCGGAGACACGCATCTGCGCGCCTTTGAAAAGAACGCGTGGCGCGAGGTCGCGCGTGAGGATCACGAGGCCGAAGGGGATATCCCCGGTTTCAGCTTCGTGACTCTCGAGCGCGTCGGCGCGCCATCAAAATAGGGCTCAGCCGTCGCCGCGCAGGCCCGGCCAGTTACGATCTGCAGCTTCGATATTGCCGCTCTTGTCCAGCGCCCAGCGGGCACGGATGACCTTGGAAAAATTCAGATAGAGTTTCTCGTCCCGGATGGACCAGGCATCGGGATCGATTGCGGCTGTGTAGTTGTTGGCGACAGCCCAGGCGCAATACCCGCCATATGCTGGCGCATACTTCTCCGGATTGGCCGCAAATTTTTCGCGATTCTCCGCCGAGGCGAACTGCCAAGTTGCACCCTGATACTCATGGATGTGTGCAGGCGATCCCGCGACGGCCTTTTCCTGTGTGAAATAGGCGACCGGATCGTATCCCTTGATTGCCGTACCATCGACGTTGAAGACGGGATCAACGGCGTGCGCGGGGGTTATCAGGACAAGGACCGTGAACAGGAATACAGCGGCTTGAGCTATCGGACGCATTCTGGGACTCCCGAGTTGACGTTGTTGGCTGCAAGACAAACACGCGACGCCACCGAACCATTCCCTCGATCAGGGAACAATTTCAGTTTGACGGCATACCGGTTGTGAGAAGTGAGGGGAGAGCCGCCGGGCGGGAAGGCATGGCTGCCGGCCACATTGGGGGGCAAGGGGGCCGACAACGCTTGGGGCACTGCCTCGACCAGCCCGACGGTCTCTCGATGCGGGAAAACTTTGATTCCCGCCTCTGAGCCTGAGATGGGACTGGTGAGGAACCAATGCAATGGAGCGGATGCAAAACTTCGATCAACTCGCCGCGATCAGGAATCGCAGTTTCGTGAACGCCCGCAGGTGGCCTACTCCATGACGATCTTGGGGGCCGCAGCGCTCGTCCGGTTCTCGACCTTCGCGAGAACGGCCCGGGCGATCTGCAGATAGGCTTCCGCGTGCGGCCCATCGGGTTCGCTCGCAGTGATCGGTTGGCCGGAATCCGACGTCACCCGGATGGCGACGTCCAGGGGGATTTCGCCAAGAAAGTCGCAGCCGAGTTTTTCGGCTTCAGCGCGCGCGCCGCCGTGGCCGAAAGTATCTGTCCGCTCACCACATTTCGGGCAGACGAAACTGCTCATATTCTCGATGATCCCGAGCACGGGCACATTGACCTTTTCGAACATGTTGAGCCCCTTGCGGGCGTCAATGAGGGCAATGTCCTGCGGGGTTGAGACGATCACGGCCCCGGCCAGCGGGACGCGTTGTGCCATGGTGAGCTGTGCGTCGCCGGTGCCCGGCGGCATGTCGACCACGAGGACATCAAGCGGCCCCCAATCGACCTCGCGCATCATCTGTTCCAGGGCGCCCATAACCATCGGACCACGCCATATCATCGCGGTGTCCTCGGCCACCATGAATCCCATGGACATCACCTTGACGCCGAACGCTTCGAGGGGTGCGATTCGCTTATCGGGCAGGGCGGTCGGCTTGTCGGTGATACCGAACATGCGGGGGAGCGAGGGGCCATAGACATCAGCATCCAGAATACCGACTTTCTTCCCCAGCGCTGCGAGGGCGACAGCCAGGTTCACCGCAGTGGTGGATTTTCCAACGCCGCCCTTGCCGCTGGCAACAGCGACAATCGCGCCCACATCGGGCAGCAGCGAAGATTTTTGTTCTGCCGGGCCTGCAGCGCGCGGGGCCGTGTTCGCGCGCGCCTGTTCGGGCGCGCGATTGTGGGCGGTCAGCACGGCGGAAACCGACGATACGCCCGGCAGCGCCATGACGGCGCGCTCGGCCGCCTTGCGCAAGGGCTCCATGCGTTCGGCATCGACCGGATTGATCTCGATCGCGAATCCGATGTTGCGATCCTTGATGACAAGGCCTGTGATTTGCCCCCCTGAGACCAAGTCATTTCCGCTGACAGGATCCACGACCTGACGCAATGCGTTGTGAATATCTTCCTGTGAAAGCGCGGACATGCTTGAAAACTCCGGTTGGACGGACAATATCGTGAGGAACGGTCGCCAGGGCGTGATCACGCCTTACAACATCTTGTGATATAAGCCCCAGCGAGAAATTTACAAACCCGGCATAGCTACGGTTCGCCCAAGGGAGGGCTCTGGGATCGACAGCGTGTCAGAAAACAGGTGAGGAATTCCGGTATGCCTTGGAACAGTCAAGGGGGCAGTGGTGGCCCATGGGGTGGCAGCGGCGGTGGAGGCGGCGGCGGCCCATGGGGCGGTCAACGCCCGACAGGTGGCGGCGCCGGTGGCGGCGGCATGGGTGGTGGGCAACAGCCCAACATCGAAGAAATGCTGCGCCGCAGCCAGGACCGGGTACGTCGTTTGCTGCCCGGTGGTCTGGGCAGTCCGATGGTTGTTCTGCTCATTCTCGCCGTGCTGATCGGCATCTGGTTGCTGAGCGGGCTTTACCGGGTTCAGGAAAACGAGCGCGGCGTTGAGCTGCTCTTTGGCGAATGGACCGGTAGCGTGACCGACCCTGGTCTGCACTGGTGGCCACCGGCCCCGATCGGTGAGGTCATGACCCCCGCTGTCACGCAGATCAACCGTTTGAATATCGGTTTTCGCGATGCAACGGATCTCGGTGGACGTGGCGGCACGCAAGCGCGTGACATTTTGAATGAATCGCTGATGTTGACCAGCGATCAGAACATTGCTGACGTCGATTTCACCGTGCAGTGGCGTATTTCGAATGCCGGGGAATTCCTGTTCAACATTCGCGATCCTGAGGAAACCGTGCGAGCGGGTGCTGAAAGCGCGATGCGTGAAGTTGTGGGTCAAACGGCATTGGATGATTTGCTGACAACGGCACGTGAAGGCGTTCAGGACAAGACGCAGGCTTTGCTGCAGGGTATTCTTGATGAATATCAGTCAGGTATTGCCGTCGAGCGCGTGCAGCTTCAGAAAACCGAAGCACCGGCACC
>JAURLR010000319.1 GCA_030831135.1 Alphaproteobacteria bacterium | reverse complement strand
TGGATCGCTTCCATGAACTGGGTCCAGCCGACAGTGTCCGGGCAGGTGGCTGCCGGGCTGTTGATGGTCGCCGGGTAGGTGATGTCACCGTCGCTGTTGATCGTCGCGCCACATTCGGGCGCGTCACGAACCTGACTGTGAAAATACATGGCCGTGGCCGTCGAATCAGCGCTGGCGACGGACGACAGAAGGGAAGCGGTGATGAGCGAAAGGGCGAAGAAGTGGCGCATGTGTTTGTTCCGTCTCATGTGATCCAGCGTCGACGATGGCAGCGCGCACCGATCAAATCCAGCGGCAAGCGGGTTGCGGATATCACGCCGCCAATACGTAGAGGGAAGACACGGTAAGGGTTGTCAGGGCGATGTTCCGGAAGATTCGTTCGCTGGCGAGCGGGAACATGCGGGTGCCGATTGCGGTGCCGGCAATGAAGGGGATCAGCATTGCCGCGGCCAGCCAGAGGGTATTCAGGCTGACAAGCCCCTTGAGGCTAAAGGTCGCGACGATCCCGAACAGAATGATCGTGAAATAGGCAATCAGGTTGGCGCGGGTCTGTGCCGGACTGTCATCGCTCGACATCAGGTAGAGGATGACCGGAGGCCCTGCGACACCGGTCGCCCCGGCCAGCGAACCACCCACCAGTCCCACACACATGGAGGGCATAACGCCACGTGGCCCGCGATAGCGCCAGCCCGACCAGAGGATCAGTGCGACGACGAGCACGATGGCCCCGATGGCGCGGCGCATATCGTCCGCGGGGACCGACACAAGGATGAACGTACCCGCCGGGAGCAGGATGAGCGCCGGGATACCGAAAGCCCAGACGGTCTTCCAGTTGGCGATCTTTATGGCTTTTGGTGTGAGCTGGATGGCCGGGGCAACCTCGATCAGTGCGGCAACAGGCACGCCGATGGTCGGGCCCCAGATCAGGCTGAGGACGGGGGCGTTGATCAGCGCCGAGCCAAAGCCTGAAAAGCCCCGTATCAACCCGGCGGCGAAGACCGAAAGCGCTGCGTAAAGCAGGCTCATGTCGAGGTATTCGGCGGGAAAGGGGATATCGGGCATGGTGCTTCCGGCGGCAAAAACGATTGGAGCGCGCGAAGTGGCTCCGCGCATCCCGTCTCGGTCGGCATAAAAAGATGCCCGGGTCAGGCCCGGGCATCACAAACTGGTTGGGGTCGGGCTATTCCCCGAACTGGATACCGATCCCGGCCATGGCGTCGCGGGTGTCCTTGCCCCAGCGGCGCTCGATCTCTTCACCGGCGGCGCGGGCATGGATCACCATGTCCTTGGTTTCACCTTCTGGCGACTGGATTGCGACCAGCAACCGGCCCATGTCGGAGCCGACATTGTTGAACTCACGATAGATACCGGCAGGAACCGAGATGAAGTCCATCGGCTCAAGGCGCACGCTGTTTTCACCCTCGTCGCCCCATGTGATATCGAAGGTGCCCTGGATGCAGAAGAAATTCTCAACGGTGGCCGTGTGCTTGTGCAGACCCGAGGAATCTCCCGGCGGGCATTCGGCAATGGTAACCGTCAGTCCCGCAGCGCCCTTGACCGGCGCGACCTTGCTGCGTCCTTCCCAGCCTTCCGGGCTCATCACCGGATAGACCTTGTCCGAGGACATCATCTGCATGGCTTCGGGTGGAATGCCGTGTGCGTCGTTCATGGTGTCCTTGTAGGGCACAAGGTCAGCAAAACGCGCAACACGCTTCTGCATGTCATCTGTGGATGGGGTTGCGACGGCATTCTTCGGGGCAGGGGCATTCATGGCTTTATCCTCTACTGAAATTGAAACGTATTTATGACTCAGTATTTCCAGCCGATCCAGTCACACAAGGCGCGGCCCATGACCAGCGCCAGATCGTCTCCCTTCAGCCAGGGGAGTTCCTCGGTGAAATGGGTCACGCACTGGCGATAGGTACAGGGCAGGCGGGTTACATCCGATCCCCAGAACAGGCGGTGCGGGCCGTATGCATCGAAGATGCGTTGCAGCGGCTCATGGGTGTTGGGGTATGGATAATCCTGCGAGGAATAGGCGGGCAGTGTGGTTGCTTTGACCGAGACGTTTTCGAACTTCGCCATCTCGATCAGATCGGGCAGAACGACAAACGCGTCGTCATCGACCGCACGTCCGGGGAAACCAAGGTGATCGACGGTCAGTTTCAGGCCCGGATGGGCTTGCGCGATCTTGGGGACTTCGGAAATGAAGCCCGAAAGCATGAACATCACCGGGACACCGTGTTCCTCGGCGGCGCTCCACAGCCAGTCGAGTTTTCCTGATGTCAGCAATTCCTGTTCGTCGGGCTTGCCGAAGGTGAAACGCACACCGAGCATGCCGGGCTGGTGATTCCAGTTGGCCAGATGGCTGGCTGCTGAGGGATCGAACAACGGAAACCGGCCCAGAATTGCGAGCCGGTCCGGATTGGCCCGTGCGGCGGCGATGGCTTGAGAATTGTCATCCCCCATCCACATCGGGGGCACGACCACCGCGCGGTCGACCCCGGCCTCGTCCATTTCAGCCAGCAGTTCTTTGGCTGTGTATTGCGGAATCTTGCGATGCCAGGGGTTTGCGCCCTCGGGCCGGAAGCTCCAGAGATGGACCTGTGAATCGACAATCATCATGGCGTTCCTCGTTTTCTAGTCTTTGTCGCTGGGGTGCTGATAGCTGTCGGGCCGTGGCAAGGCGATGATGTTCTCGGGCTCGATCTTGGCGTAGTCGAGATATCCCAGACGCGCGATCAGTTCCATCTTGCGAACATCCACGATCCCGTCAGTGATGATGTCGTCGTCGATATGGATTCCGACGACCTGACCCAACACCACATGGCTCTGGGAGTTCTTGCCCTTCGGCAGGTCGATCACGTCGATCAGTTTGCATTCCAGCGCGACGGGCGAGGCCTTGACCCGTGGCGGTGCCACATTCTCGCAAGGCGCGGCTTCGAGGCCGGCTTCCTTCATTTCGTCATAGCTGGCCGGTGCGGTGATGGCTGTTGCAATCATCTCGTTGCGCAGACCCCAGGTACACATGTTGAAGACGAACTCGCCGGTATCCACAACGTTGGTATAGGAATCCTTCTTCTCGCCGGAATTCGGCTTCACCGCATTGGGGCAATACATCACGCAGGGCGGGTCCCCGCTGAGCGCATTGAAGAAGCTGTAGGGGGCGAGATTGACCACGCCGTCCTTGCTCAGGGTTGAAATCCAGCCGATCGGCCGCGGCACGACAAGCGCGTTGTAGACGGTGTGCTTGAAGGGTGGCGGCTTCATGCCGACTTCGAGGGGATTGAAAAACATCAGCTACGTCCTTTGGTCAGTCTTTTTCCATGGGCAGGGTTTCATCCTTGCCCCATTCCTGCATCGAGGCGTCGTAAAGCGCCACATCGGGGTAGCCGAGCGCTTTCTGGGCGAAAAATCCCAGGGTCGCCGAGATACCACCACCGCAGTAATTCACGATTTTTCGGTCGGGCGTTGCGCCCGCTTTTTCAAACAGGCCACGCAGGGTTGCTGCATCTGAAAACACGCCGGTGGTCATGTCACAGACTTGCGCATAGGGAACGTTCACGCTGTTGGTGATCCGTCCGGGGCGCCCGAATGTCAGGCCGCCGGTCCCGCTGAACTGTTCGGCGGACAAGGCATTCACGACCGCGACATCGGGTTTGCCGAGGACAGCCAGAACGTCTTCCTTGCCAAAGATCACGTCTCGACGCGGGCGTGCGGTGAAGTGCGCTGGCGCAAAGCTGACGGGATCGGTCGAGACCGGGTGGCCGCGTGCGACCCAGGACCCATAGCCACCATCAAGAACCATGGCGTCGAAGCCCATGGCATGGAATGACCACCAGGCGCGCGTCGACCAGAAAGGCTGGGTGCGGCTGTAGAGGACCAGGCGGGTGTTGTCGCCGATGCCCAGCGCACCGACACGACGTGCAAAATCCTCGGGCTCGGGAAGCGTGAAGCGGAACTCATGGGGCGTGATGGACAGATCATCCTGACAATTCAGGTATCCCGCACCGGGAATATGACCTGCCGCCCATCCGGCCTCGTCGCCTTCCACCCGGTATTCGAGCTCCGGGTCCGGCACGAGGACAGTGGTCGTGTCGAAGACCAGAAGGTCGGGATCATCAAGATGTGCTGCGAGCCAGGTGCTGTCGACCAGCAGTCCCGGATCCAATCTGTTGTCTGTCATGTCGTTCTCCCCCTGTCGGCATCATACATCGTGCAAAACCCGATGCATCCATCAGTCGCACATACGCTCACGATGTAATACATTCCTCGAAACATGATCGCGGATTCGGATGATGCGCGACAAATGACGATTACAGGGGGGAGCCATGTCTGGACGCTTGGCAAATAAGGTATTTGCAATCACAGGTGCAGAGTCCGGTCTGGGGCGTGCGATGGCGTTGCGTGCAGCCAGCGAGGGCGCGAAGGTCGCCGTGGCGGGGCTCGACACCCAGGGGCTCGACGAAACCGTCGCCTCCATGTCGAACTTCGAAGGAACTGGTGTTGCGATCCCGACCGATGTGACCAAGCCCGAGCAGATTGTTGCATTGGTGGATGGCACCGTCGGTGAGTTTGGCCGTTTGGATGGTGCGATCGCCAATGCGGGTGCTTTCAACGAGTGGACCAGCTTTCAGGACTGGGACCTCGCCGACTGGAACCGGGTGCTTGCGGTCAATTTGACTGGTGTTTTTCTGACTCTGCAGGCTGCCGCGAAGGTTCTGCTGGCGCAGGG
>JAURLR010000318.1 GCA_030831135.1 Alphaproteobacteria bacterium | reverse complement strand
GTAACATCGCCCTGTCACGTCAGGCACAGGCCGCCAAGGCGGGTGTGCGCGAAGCTGGTGGCACGCCGCGCGAGTTCACCACCATCACCGTGACAGACGGCATCGCCATGGGCCATGACGGCATGCGGTCTTCGCTGGTCAGCCGGGAGGTCATTGCCGATTCGACCGAACTGACCGTGCGGGGGCATTCCTATGACGCCATTGTCGGTCTTGC
The DNA here is from genome assembly GCA_030831135.1 of Alphaproteobacteria bacterium. Taxonomy (GTDB): domain Bacteria; phylum Pseudomonadota; class Alphaproteobacteria; order UBA6615; family UBA6615; genus JABJAG01. The sequence goes on along the minus strand of JAURLR010000318.1, from coordinate 2,858 downwards.
CGGTTGCGATAAATCCCTGCCGGGCCTGATGATGGCGATGCTGCGCCTCAACGTGCCCTCGGTCTTCATGTATGGCGGGTCGATCCTGCCGGGACATTTCAAGGGCAAGGATGTCACCATCATCGACGTGTTTGAAGCTGTCGGCGCGAACGCGGCCGGCACGATGTCCGATGAAGACCTGCTCGAACTCGAATGTATTGCCTGCCCGTCTGCAGGGGCCTGTGGCGGCCAGTTCACTGCCAACACCATGGCCTGTGTCTCTGAAGCCATCGGTCTGGCGCTGCCCCATTCGGCTGGTGCACCGGCGGTCTATGAAAACCGTGACGAATACGCTGTGGCCAGTGGCAAGGCCGTGATGGAGCTGGTGAAAACCCAACTGCGTCCGCGCGATATCGTGACCCGCAAATCCTTCGAGAACGCCGCCGCCATCGTGGCGGCAACCGGGGGTTCGACCAATGCGGCCCTGCATCTGCCGGCCATGGCGTCGGAAGCCGGAATCGAATTCGACCTGATGGAAGTCTGCGAAATTTTCCGCAAGACGCCCTATATCGCCGATCTGAAACCCGGCGGGCGTTATGTCGCCAAGGACATGTTCGAAGTCGGCGGCGTTGGTGTGGTGATCAAGGAACTTCTCAAAGGCGGCTTCATGCACGGTGACTGCATGACGGTGACCGGCAAGACCCTCGCCGAAAACTACGCCGATGTGGAATTCCCCGAAGGCCAGGACGTGATCCGGCCGATCACCAATCCGATCTCCACGACTGGCGGTGTTGTTGGCCTGATGGGCAATCTCGCCCCGCAAGGCGCCATCGTGAAGATCGCGGGCCTGTCGAAGATCACCTTCACGGGTCCCGCACGCGTGTTCGAGCGCGAGGAAGATTGCCTGGAGGCCGTTCTGAACCGCGAATACGAGGAGGGCGATGTGCTTGTCATCCGCAACGAAGGTCCCAAGGGTGGACCGGGTATGCGGGAGATGTTGTCCACCACCGGTGCGCTTTACGGACAGGGTATGGGCGACAAGGTGGCGCTGATCACGGACGGGCGATTCTCGGGCGGGACGCGCGGGTTCTGCATCGGTCATGTCGGCCCGGAAGCCGCTGTCGGCGGTCCGATCGGCCTGCTGGAGAATGGTGACATCATCACCATCGACGGCGAGAAGGGGACGCTCGATGTGAACGTCTCTGATGCTGAGTTCGAGGCGCGCCGCGCCAAGTGGAAGCCCATCGAGACCAACTACCAGTCCGGCACCATCTGGAAATACACCCAGACCGTCGGTGATGCGCGCTATGGTGCAACAACCCATCCGGGTGCAAAGGCGGAAACCCACGTTTACGCCGATTTGTAGAACCAGATTAGCGGGAGACAGGCAGGAGAAATTCCATGTTGCGTCGTATGCTCGAAGGACTGGGATTGCTTCTGCTTGTTGTGGTGTTTTTCGGCCGTGTGGATACCGGCTTCATGCTGCCGATCCTCGCGGTCGCAGGGGTGATCGGGTTTACCGCGTGGCGGATCCGGAACCTCTGGCGTCGCTATCAGGTTCACACGATGGTGCAGAATCGGCGCGTTGATCGCAACATCGCGGTCGAGAACGAGATGCTGGCCCTGCGGGGCAAGCAGCACGGTTGCGGGGCGGAAATGACCTTCTGGACCGGGTTCATGATGGGCGGGGCTCTGGTGGCCGATGCGCCCATGGCCCAGGCCGGGAATGGTGGAGAAACCGCCACTGGTGGCGGCGAGAGCGGCATGGATAGCGGCGGCGGTTTTGGCGGCGATATGTAAGTTGACCTGTCAGGTTCGGGGGAGCACAGGATAATGATCAGAATATTTAGAAAACTTCGAAATCCGCTGTTGCTTGTCGGCTTTGCGGTGTTTCTCGCCGCGTGTGACATCAATGCGGTGCCGCGTCTGGACGAGCAGGTGAATGCCTCCTGGTCGCAGGTCGAGAACCAGTATCAGCGCCGCGCCGAACTGGTGCCCAATCTCGTCGCCACCGTTCAGGGCTTTGCGACCCAGGAGCGCGAAGTCCTGCAGAACGTGGTCGAGGCCCGCGCCAATGTCGGCCAGATGCAGATTCCCGAGAACATTCTCCAGAACCCGGACGCTCTGCAGATGTTCGAGCAGAATCAGGCCGCCTTGTCCTCGGCCCTGTCGCGCTTGCTCGTGACGGTCGAGCGTTATCCGGACCTGAAGTCGAACCAGAACTTCCTCGCCCTGCAATCCCAGCTGGAAGGCACCGAGAACCGGATCGCCGTGGCGCGGCGCGACTACATTGCCGCGGTGCGGGACTACAATACCGAGCTGCGGACCATCCCGGGCAAGTGGATTGCGGCCTGGCTCTATCCGGAAGCCGAGTTGAAACCGAGCTTTACCGCGACCGTCGAGGGTGCTGACCGCGCGCCCACCGTCAACTTCAACTCGGGCTCGTAAGTGCGCGCCGGGGTCTTGCGCTGCACGGCGGCGGTAACGTTCTTCGCGGCGGCCTTGCTCGCGGTTTCGGCTTTTGCGCAGGTTCAGTTCCCGGAACTGAGCGGGCGTGTCGTGGACGAAGCCAACCTGCTGACACCCGACAAAGAGGCCGAAATCACAGGGATGCTTCAGGCCCATGAGGATGCGACCGGCAACCAGATGGTTGTCGTGACGGTCCAGGGCCTGCAGGACCGCAGCATCGAGGAATATGCCGTTGAACTCGGCCGGCACTGGGGGATAGGTCGGGAAGATCGGGACAACGGCGTCCTGTTTCTGATTGCGCCCAATGAGCGGCAGGTGCGGATCGAGGTGGGCTACGGCCTTGAAGGGCTGCTCACCGATGCCCGGGCCAGCGTCATCATCCAGAATGACATCATTCCCGCGTTTCGTTC
>JAURLR010000317.1 GCA_030831135.1 Alphaproteobacteria bacterium | reverse complement strand
GGATAGCGCGCGGCCCATTCCAGGGTCTGCATCGCACCCATCGAACCACCGATGACGGCGAACAGTTTCGTGATGCCCAGATGCTCGATGACCAGTTTCTGGGCCGCAACCATGTCGGTGATGGTGATCAGCGGGAAATTCAGGCCGAAAGGCCGGCCGGTGGTCGGGTCGATATCCTTCGGCCCCGCCGAGCCCATGCAGCCTGCGAGAACGTTCACGCAGATGACGAAATACTTGTCGGTATCGATGGTCAGGCCGGGTCCCACAAGCCGTTCCCACCAGCCCGGGCGTCCCGTGACCGGATGGGATTCGGCCACATACTGGTCACCGGTCAGGGCATGACAGACCAGAATTCCATTGGTCTTGTCGGCGTTCAGGGCACCATAGGTCTGATAGGCCACGGTGAAGGGCCCGAGCAACTGGCCGGACACGAGACGCATGGGCGCATCGGCCCCCAGAACGAGGTGGTGTCCCGGCAGGTCGGTGACCGCGGGTTCCACTGCGATGCTTTCGCCGGTGCGCGCGGCACCGCCATTCGGGTTTGTGGTCATGGTCTAGAGCGTTATTGGGCCAGTACCGCACAGGCGTATCATTGTGCAGTGCGATCATAGCTAGGTGTCGGGTATGAGAGGTGTCAACGTTTTCTTTGCCAAAAAACCGCCTTAAGGATACAACCTGAGCCGCCTTTTTCCCGGATGAGCAAGCCGATGGGCAACCCGCCTGACAGCCTGACGCCGCTGCGTCAGGAGATAGATTCCATCGACAAGAGTCTGCACGACCTGCTGATGCGTCGTGCCGAGATTGTTGGTGAGATCGGACGCCGCAAGGCCTCCGATGGTGGACCGACGTTCCGCCCCGCACGCGAAGCCCAGCTTTTGCGGCGCCTGCTCGCGCGCCATCAGGGTGACCTGCCCAAGGGCGTCCTGGTGCGTCTGTGGCGAGAGATCATTTCATCTTCAACCCGTCTGCAAGGTGACTTCTCCGTCGGCTTTTGCCCGATCGAGGAAGACGGCGTGGCGCTGCGGCTCGCAAATGCCCAGTTTGGCCTGGATGCCAATGTGGTGAAGTTCGCTTCGGCCGCCCAGGTCGTTCTGGCCGTCGGGCGAGGGGATGTGTCGGTGGGTCTGGTGCCGCTGCCCCACAGTTCTGACAGTCCCGAATGGTGGGCGCAGATGCAGAATGTCCCGCAGGTCCGGATCGTCGCCCGTCTGCCGTGGTTCCTTGCGAAGGATGAGAATGGTGAGGCCCCCGGGGCCTTTGTCCTGGCTGCCGGTGAGCCCGAGCCGTCCGACGGGGACCGGAGCATCCTGACCTTTGCCTGTCAGAGCGATGTCAGCCGGGCGCGGTTTGCCGATCTGGCCGCCCAGAATGATCTCGACGCCGATACCCAGGCGGTTGCCGCAGGGCCGGATGGAAGCGGTGGCCGGGTTCATCTGGTCGATGTTGCCGGCTTTGTTTCCGAAGATGATCCGCGTGTGCGCGGCCTTGCCACATTGCTCGACAATGCAGAACCTCGTTGGCTTGGTGCTTATGCGGTGCCCTTTGTTGACCAGACTCAATCCTGAAACGGAGTAAAACCGGTGGCCCCACCGAAAGCAAAACCCGGTGTCCTTGCAATCACGCCCTATGCCGGCAGCGAGGTCGGTCATGGCGGCACGGATCGTGTCGTTGTCAGTTCCAACGAAAGCGCCTTCGGTGCGTCCTGGCGCGCGATGGAGGCCTATTCGGCTGCGAGTGAGGATGTCCGCCGCTATCCGGAAATCGACGCCCGCTCGCTGCGTCAGGCACTGGCCCGGCATCATGGCCTTGAACAGGATCGCATCATTTGTGGATGTGGCTCTGACCAGATCATCGACCTTCTGACACTCTGCTTTGCCGGTCCGGGTGACGAAACGCTCTACACCGAACACGGCTTCACCATGTACCCGATTGCCACACTGGGGGTCGGTGCGACACCGATCGCGGTCCCCGAGACAAATCTCACGACCGATGTGGATGCCATTCTCGCGCGCGTGACCGAGCGGACCCGTATCGTCTTTCTGGCCAATCCGAACAACCCGACCGGCACCTATGTGCCCGAAAGCGAATTGCGCCGTCTGCATGCCGGATTGCCCGAGGATGTGATCCTTCTGCTCGACGGGGCCTATGCTGAATACGTCATGGAGGAGGACTACGTGGCTGGCGAGGCGCTGGTGCGTGAGTTTTCCAACGTGGTCATGACCCGGACCTTCTCCAAGATATACGCACTCGCCAGTTTGCGGGTCGGATGGGCCTATGCACCGCCCGAGATCATTGATGTGCTGGACCGGGTGCGGCCACCCTTCAACGTGTCAGCCCCGGCCATTTCTGCCGCGATCGCGGCGCTGGAGGATCGTGAACACACCGAACGTTCGCGCCGTCACAACGCGGAAACCCTGCCCTGGTTCATCGGCGAGGTTGAGGCGCTGGGCCTGCATGTAAACCCGTCGGTCGCCAATTTTGTCATCGTCCGGTTTTCCGATGATCCCGACAGGAATGCCGATGCGGCCTACCGTTTCCTGTTTGCGCGCAGCATCGTTACGCGGCGCGTCGCGGGCTATGGCCTGCCGGAGTGGGTGCGGATGTCCATCGGCACGCGTGAGGAGATGGAAGAGGTTCTCACAGCCTTGCGGGCCTTCGTGGGGGCGACATGAGTGATGCTCCCCAGTTTGAACGGGTTGCGATTATCGGCATTGGCCTGATCGGCTCATCCCTCGCTCATGCGACCCGTGCCAATGGCCTTGCCCGTCATATCGCCGGGCATGATTCCGATCCCGATATCCGCCGTCGCTCCGAAGCGCTGGGCCTTGTCGACAGCATGCATGATGATGTCGGGGATGCCGTTGCTGGCGCCGATCTGGTGATCGCAGCCACGCCGGTCGGCGCATGTGGCGCAGTGGCCCTGGCGATCCGGGATCATCTTGCGCCGGGCGCCATCGTGACCGATGTGGGGTCCGTGAAGGGCGCGGTGATCGATGCCATGGCCCCCCACATGCCCGAAGGCGTGCATCTGGTGCCGGGACATCCGGTGGCCGGGACCGAGCATTCCGGTCCCGAAGCCGGATTTGCGGAATTGTTCCGGGATCGCTTTGCCATTCTGACACCGCCACCGGGCGCGAATGAAGACGCGGTGGCACGTCTGGTGGCCTTCTGGCGTGCGCTGGGCAGTGATGTCGAGATCATGGATGCCGAGCACCATGACCGGGTTCTGGCGATCACCAGTCACCTGCCGCATCTGATTGCCTACACGATTGTCGAGACGGCATCAGATCTGGAAACCGAACTCGAGGCGAAATCGCGGGACGATGACGTCGTCACGACCCGCGAGGTTATCAAGTACTCGGCCGGTGGCTTCCGGGATTTCACCCGAATTGCGGCCTCCGATCCGACCATGTGGCGGGATGTCTTCCTGCTCAACAAGGACGCGGTTCTGGAAATGCTCGGGCGCTTCACCGAAGACCTGACGGCATTGCAGCGGGCGATCCGTCACGATGATGGGGATGCCCTGTTTGAGCTGTTCACCCGGACCCGGGCGATTCGGCGTGGCGTGATCGAGGCCGGACAGGCCGGGCGATTCCAGTACACCGAGAACGGGGACAGCGACGACTGACCTGTTGGCCGTCCGTTTTCAGACCG
>JAURLR010000316.1 GCA_030831135.1 Alphaproteobacteria bacterium | reverse complement strand
GACGTGGCATCGGTGGTCCGTTCCACCGCTGAAGGCGAGACCGGCCATGCCCATGGTCATCTCGAGTTTCTTGAGGAAAGCGGCGACCCGGCCACGGGTCTGCCGATCGGTGGCACCTCCCACAATCTCGCTGCTGCGGTTGCCGGTGAAACCCACGAATACACCGACATGTATCCGGGCATGGCGCGTACCGCCCGCGAAGAAGGCTTCGACGAGATCGCCGACTGGTTCGAGACTCTCGCCAAGGCCGAGAAGAGCCATGCCGGTCGCTTCCAGAAAGCGCTCGACGAGCTCGACTAATTTCGGTCGGGGCTGTCTGTCCGGTACAGGCAGCCCCGATTATTCTGCATTTTGTGAACATCCCACCCCCGGCCCGCGTTCTGCGTTGCCGATGAACGGGAAAGCTGCGTCTGCTGCAGCAGTATGATCAACAGGCAAGGAGCAGGATCATGAGTGATGGCACAGCCCCACGCGAAGGAAGCCTCGATGCGCCCACGCGGCATCCCATTGAATGGCAGGAACCTGACTTCTTTGACACCGAAAAGCTCGACGAAGAGCTCCGCCGGGTGTTCGACATCTGCCACGGTTGCCGACGCTGCTTCAATCTGTGTGATTCATTCCCGCGCCTGTTCGACCTGATTGATGAATCCGAATCCGGGGAGCTGGACACGGTCGACAGCGCTGATTTCAAGCCCGTCGTGGATGCCTGCACCCTGTGCGACATGTGCTTCATGACCAAGTGCCCCTATGTGCCGCCCCACGAGTTCAATCTCGATTTTCCGCATCTGATGCTGCGCTATCGCGCGGTCGAGGCCAAGCAGGACGGCGTTCCATGGAATGAGAACCAGCTGATCCAGACCGACCGCAATGGCCGTCTGGCGGGCAAGATGTCCGGTCTGGCCAACTGGGCTTCGGATCGCGACAACAAGCTGACCCGCCCGGTGATCGAAAAGATTGCCGGCGTGCACCGCAAGGCCGAGCTGCCGAAATACGTCCCATCCTCAAAGACTTTTGTCGCACAGGCCGAAAACCGCCCGCCGGAAATCAATACCGCGGCCCCGGCCCATGGTCGCGAGGCGGTGCTCTATGCGACATGCTTCGTGAATTACAACAAGCCCGATACGGGCGTGTTCGCCCAGCGCATCCTGGCGAAGAACGGTGTCTCAACGACCGCCATTCACCCGCATTGCTGCGGCATGCCGCAGCTTGAGCAGGGCTTGATGGAAGACGTGGCGAGCTATGCGAAAATTGTCGCCAAGGCGTTCCGTCCCCAGGTCGATGCGGGGCGTGACATCATTGCGCTGACCCCGTCCTGCGCGCTGATGATGAAATTCGAGTGGCCGCTGATCGTGCCCGACGATGAAGATGTTGCCGCCCTGTCCAAGGCAACCCGTGACATCACCGAGTACATTGTCGATATCGCCAGGAATGAAGGCCTTGTCGAGGGCTTGTCAGCCCTGCCGGAGCCTGTCGCGCTGCACCTGGCCTGTCATGCCCGGGCCCAGAATATGGGCCAGAAGGCGGCTGAAATGCTGCGGCTGATTCCCGAGGCCGACCTCAAGGTGATCGAGCGATGCTCGGGTCATGGCGGGTCCTGGGGCGTGATGGAAGAGTATTTCGAGACCGCAATCAAGGTCGGCCGTCCGGTGGCCCGTCAGGCCAAGGATGTGGGAACGCGCTTCATTGCTTCGGAATGCCCGCTCGCCGCCGATCATATCCTGCAGGGCATCGAGCGGCAGCTCGATGAAGGCCAGACCGTGCCGGCCCGCAGTTACCACCCGGTCGAATTGTTTGCGCTGGCCTATGGTCTGGCGCCTGAACTCAACACCTGATGATGGAGCTGGACACCATGTCCGCGAAACGTGAAATCACCCGCGACGACATTCTCGATATGGAAACCTATGGCGCGAACCGCAAGGAACGCCGCGCTGAGGTTGTTGCCCGCAAGAAGAACCGGCGCGTCGATGTTGGCCCCCATGCGACGGCCTATTTCGAATGCTACGCAACCATGTGGCACCAGGTGCATGAGATGCTGTTCATCGAACGGGGTGGCGACGAACAGATCGACGACGAACTTCGTGCCTACAATCCGATGATCCCCAACGGGCGCGAACTGGTGACCACGATCATGTTCGAGATCGATGATCCGGTGCGCCGCAAGATGGTGCTCTCCAAGATCGGCGGAATCGAGGAAACCGTGTTCCTGAAATTTGCCGGTGAGACCATCACCGGTGAGCCCGAAACCGATCTCGACCGCACCACGGCAGATGGCAAGGCGAGCTCCGTCCAGTTCGTGCATTTCCCGTTTACCGACGATCAAGCCACGAAGTTCAGTGAGGCCGGAACGGAGGTCACCTTCGGATTCTCGCACCCCGAATACGCGCATATGACCATGCTGCCCGAAGCTGTGCGGGCCGAACTCGCCGGTGATTTTGCGTAGCAGAGTACACGCCGTGCTGTAGGGGCGGGTTTCAAACCCGTCCGCAACGGCTTTATCCGAAGATTGATCTGATGGAACAGGCCCGGGCAGGTATAAAACCTGCCCCTACGACTGTGGTGTCGTCTTGCGCGCCTAGGGCGTCACGATCTCGTTCGGGTACAATCCCCACAAGGCGGCGCGCGGGATCCAGCCTTCAACGCCATGGCTGGCAATCGCCACACGGCACCACTCCGGTTCGCAGGCATCCAGCGCAACGACCACGTCTTCCTCGACAAAGGCCGCGACAGGCGATCCGGAATCCGGCTTTTGCATCACCCGGGCCCGTGCGACAGCCACGCTTGCCATGCGGCTCCCCGACAGCATGGATTTGTGCACCCAGCCTGTCGTGTCGTCCCTTGCGCGGATCTGGCGCCAGTTCTCGAACTCACCGACCACCTCGACAGGGAGGTTGCGGAACTGCAGCACCCAGTCGATGGGATAGCGCGCGCCCGGCCCGGTGCGCATGTTCACTTCACTGGCCCGGATGCTGACCCAGCGCGGGATCGGCAAACCGGATGGATTGGGAGCGCGCGTCTCCGTCGCCGGCGTTTGTGCTGCGACGGGGGTTGGGAGCGTCGAGCCTGCAAAGACAAGCGTCGTGGCGATCAGGGCAGTGGATATCAGGCGCGGTAACATGCTGTGCATCTAGCGAACCGGGTTGCAGCGGTCAAGCAAAGGGATACATCGTCTGCGCTTGCGCCGCGACCATCTTCCGCGATATTCGAGGCGTAGAGCCGTTCTGCGCGGCGCTTAACCCTGTTCGACATTTCCCTCGTCGCGTCAAAGGCCTGATGACCAGCACCAAACCCGTCGTGATTGTCACCCGAAAACTGCCCGAGGCCACCGAAGCCCGGATGCGGGAACTCTTTGACACGCGTCTGAACGAGACCGACACACCGATGTCGGAATCTGCCCTGATTGCCGCCATGCAGAGCGCTGATGTTCTGGTGCCGACGATCACCGACCATATCAGCGCCGAGCTGATCGCGCAGGCGGGAGATCGTCTGAAGCTGATCGCCAATTATGGCAATGGCGTCGACAATGTGGATTTGCCCGCGGCCCGGCAGCGCGGAATCACGGTCACGAATACCCCCGGCGTCCTGACTGAAGACACCGCTGACATGACCATGGCGCTGGTGCTGGCCGTACCGCGACGCATTTCGGAAGGTGCGCGGCTGCTGCGGGCGGGGGACTGGACCGGCTGGTCACCGACATTGCTGCCGGGCCGGCGCATCTGGGGCAAGCAACTCGGGATTGTCGGGATGGGCCGGATCGGCTGTGCGCTGGCACGCCGCGCGCGCGGCTTCGGTCTGGAAATCCACTATCACAACCGGCGTCCGGTGCATCCCGATATCGAGGATGAACTCGATGCGACCTATTGGGAATCCCTCGACCAGATGTTGGCGCGGGTCGATATCATCTCCATCAACTGCCCGCGCACACCGGCGACCTATCACCTGCTGTCGCGTCGCCGGTTGGAACTGATTTCGCCCCATGCCTATCTGGTGAACACCTCACGTGGTGAGGTGATCGACGAACGCGCGCTTGCCGACCTGATAGAAGCGGGAAAAATCGCCGGTGCCGGTCTCGATGTCTTCGAGCATGAGCCTGCAGTTGATCCGCGCCTGCTGGCCTCGGACAATGTTCTGCTGCTGCCCCATCTGGGTTCGGCCACGGTGGAAGGCCGGCATGAAATGGGTGAAAAGGTGATCGTCAACATCCGCACCTTCGTAGATGGCCACACCCCGCCCGACCGGGTGCTGGAGATGATGTTCTAGGCTTTGACCGTGTTGATTTTGTGGTTGCCGTCGTGCCCGCACTCGTTGCGGGCATCCACGTTCAAGAGACACGTGGCATTGCCACGTGGATGGTCGGATCAAGTCCGGCCATGACCGGAAAGAACAAGCGATCCCCGCTCAGATCGTCGGATTGTCTCCGCACAAGGCGCAATCGGGATCGTGGGGCAGCTTGATGCTGTGGAACTCGGTCGCCAGGGAATCATAGATCAGCATCCGACCGGCCAGGCTCTCGCCCAGGCCGAGCAATTCCTTTAGCACCTCGGTGGTTTGCAGCGAGCCCATGACAGCGGCGAGCGCACCAAGAATCCCGGCTTCCTCGCAGCGCGGCACCATCTCGGGCGGCGGCGCTTCGGGGAAAATGCAGCGATAACACGCCGTCGGCGCATCGTCGTTGCGACGGAAGGTGAAGAGCTGGCCTTCGAACCGCAGCATGGCTGCTGCAATGAGAGGGATTCCAACGCGATAGCAGTGGTCGTTGAGAAGATAGCGTGTCTCGAAATTGTCCGAGCCATCGGCGACAAGGTCATAGCCTGCGATGATCGTTTCGGCATTTTCTGCTGTGAGTCGAACATCATGGGTGATGACATTGATGCCCGGGTTCAGGGCTGCCAGCGTAGCCTTTGCAGAGTCTGTCTTTTTCTGGCCGACCGCATCCGTTACATGAACGATCTGCCGCTGCAGATTGGTCAGGTCGACTTCATCGTCGTCAATTATTCCCAAGGTGCCGACACCGGCGGCGGCCAGGTACATCAGCAGCGGGGCGCCGAGGCCTCCGGCGCCCACCACCAGCACGCTGGATTCGAGCAGTTTCTCCTGCCCTTCCTCGCCGACCTCGTCGAGGATCAGGTGGCGGGCATAGCGGTGAAACTGTTCCTCGGTAAGCTCCATGGGCGGTCCTAGATGCCCTCGAACAATGCCGTTGAGAGATAACGCTCGGCAAAGGAGGGCAGGATGACAACCATCAGCTTGCCGGCCATCTCGTCCCGCGCACCGACTTCGAGCGCTGCAGCGATCGCTGCGCCCGATGAAATCCCCACAGGAATGCCTTCGATCCGTGCCAGCTTGCGCGCGGTTTCAAGCGCGGTTTCATTGGCGATGCCCAGCACCTCGTCATAAATCTGCGTGTTCAGTGTGTCAGGGATGAAGCCCGCGCCGATCCCCTGCAGCATGTGCGGCCCGGCGGGTCCGCCGGCCAGAACGGCGCTATCCTCGGGTTCCACGGCGACGACATGGAGGCCGGGCTTGCGTGCTTTGAGAACTTCGCCGACCCCGGTGATGGTGCCGCCGGTACCGACACCGGCCACCAGCACATCCACTGCACCCTTGGTGTCGTTCCAGATTTCCTCTGCCGTGGTGTGGCGGTGGACCTCCGGGTTGGCAGGGTTCTGGAACTGCTGCAGCATGATCGCGTTCTCGGTGGAATCCACGATCT
>JAURLR010000315.1 GCA_030831135.1 Alphaproteobacteria bacterium | reverse complement strand
TGCCATCCATCGGCACAAAGGTTGTCCATATTGACATCGAGCCGCTGGAAATCGGACGGAATTATCCGGTGGTAGCTGGCGTGCAGGGCGATGCCAAGGTCGCAGTGACCAAATTGCTGGCCATGACAAATGCGGAATCCGCGGGCCGACGTGCCTCCTGGGCGGGGCGTGCTGCAGAGGCCGATCAGCAGTGGCGTGACAAGTTCAATGATCTGCTGACCTCGGACGCCGAGCCAATGCGCCCCGAGCGCATGTGCCACGAGTTGAGCCAGCACCTGCCCGACGATGCCATCGTCGTCGCCGATACCGGCCATACCGGTATGTGGATGGGGGGCATGCTGGATCTCAAGTCACCGAACCAGAGCTATATGCGTTCGGCGGGCCATCTCGGCTGGGCCTTCTCGGCGGCACTGGGCGCCAAATGCGGCGTGCCGGATCGCCCGGTCTTCTGTTTCACCGGCGATGCGGGCTTCTGGTATCACATCGGTGATGTGGAGACGGCGGCGCGCTGGGGCATCAACACGGTGACGCTGGTCAACAACAATTCCTCGGGCAACCAGTCCAAGCGCGGGTTTGACCGGGTCTATGGCGGCGAGCAGACCGATGAGGCCCGCAAACTGTGGCAGTTCACGGACGTCAATTTTGCCCGTATTGCCGAGGAAATGGGCGCGGTCGGTATCCGCGTTGAGAAGCCCAATGAGCTTCCTGGTGCGATCCAGCAGGCCTTTGAAGCTGCCAAGACCCGTCCGGTCATTCTGGACGTCACCAGTGACCTGAACGCACTGGCTCCGCTGGCGGTCAGCTAGCAGAACCCCAAAAGACAGGCGGCGCGCATGACCGGAACTCCCTTCAAGCTGGCGACAGTGGAGAATGGTCGTGCGCCGTTTGTCATCATGGTGGTTGGAGACACCGCCTTCGGGCTGGATGCGCTGTACCGCGCCTGGCGTCAGGGACGTCGGGGCGGGGCGCTTGTCGGTGTCGGCAGCATTCTGCTTCTGCTTGAGGACTGGGACACCAATTTTGAAGCTCTCTGCCTGATGGCAGACTTTGCCGCGACGGGCTCTGCACCGGATACGGTGTTGGTGGATGCCGCCGCGGTTCACTATCTGCCGCCGATCCTGCGACCCGGCAAGATGATCTATGCGGCTGCCAATTACGGTGACCATATTCGTGAAATGCTCAATGTCAGCCTTACGGAGACGTCGGATGAGCGTGAGAATATGCTCGACCGGGACAAGGCACGCATACGCCCGTATTCGTTTCTGAAAGCACCTTCTGCTCTGATCGGCGCGCATGACGACATTGTTGCACCGTCGGACTGCACCAAGATCGATTGGGAGGTGGAGTTGGCTATGGCGGTTGGTCGTCATGCCAAACGGATGACACCCGCAAATGCGATGGATTGCATCGCCGGTTTCATGACCACCAATGACGTCTCGGCGCGGGACTGGAACATGCGCGCGGACTGGCCAATGCTGCGGAGCGACTGGCTGGGTGGCAAGAGCCATGACACCTTCGCACCGATGGGCCCGTATTTTGTGCCGCGTGCGTTTGTTCCTGATTGCATGAATTTGCGTCTGACCCTCAAGGTGAATGGCGAGACCAAACAGGATGGCAATACCAGCGAAATGGTGTTCTCCCCCGAAGAGCAGATTGAGTTCGCGTCGGACATGATTTCGCTTGAGCCGGGGGATGTTCTGTCAACGGGAACCCCGGCGGGCGTTGGTCATGGGGCGGGTACCTACCTGCAACCCGGCGACTTGGTCGAGACTGAAGTTGAGGGTCTGGGCGCAATGCACAACCATGTTGTGGCCGAATCCAGCAATTGACGCAGGCCCGCCAACAGGCGAGATTTTGCGAAACAAACAGGAGGACGACATGGCAAATGCAGAGATCGTAGAACTTTATCCCAGTGTTCAGGATCAGGTCAGCGCCGAGGAATGGGAGATGCGGGTGAATCTGGCTGCGGCCTACCGTCTGGTCGAGCTCTATGACATGTCGGACATGACGCGCACCCACATCTCTGCCCATGTGCCGGGCGAGGATACATTCCTGCTCAATCCTTACGGACTGATGTTCAGCGAAGTGACCGCGTCCAGCTTGATCAAGGTCGATCAGGACGGGAACGAGATCAACAACACCGGCCCATACAAAATCAACGCGGCCGGCTTTACGATCCACAGCGCCGTCCATGGTCACAGCAAGGAATTTGCCTGCGTGCTGCACACCCATTCCGAAGCGGGTATGGCCCTGTCAGCGATGGATTGCGGTCTGTTGCCGATTTCCCAGCACTCCATGCGGTTCTACAACCGGATTGCCTATCACGACTATGAGGGCATTGCCCTTGATCTGGATGAACGCGCGCGTCTAATCAATGATCTGGGCGACAACAAAGCCATGATCCTGCGCAACCACGGGTTCCTGACGGCTGGCCGTACGGTCGCCGAGGCATTCTCACTTGTGTTCTATCTGGAGAAATGCGCCAAGAGCCAAATTCAGGCGATGTCGGCGGTCGGCCTCGATGGGCTCGTGACACCGTCTCCGGAAGTCTGCGAGCACACCGCGCAGCAATTCGAGCGAAACCCCAATTTCTCCAATCTCGATTGGCCGGGACATCTGCGCCGTCTCGACGCGCTGGACCCGAGCTACGCGAGCTAGGCTGGCACCGTCGGTTGTATCCGACGGAATAACTATCGACGCCACGCGTCCTGTCACTTAATAAAAGCCGATCATTATGACGGATCGGGCCATGCATGCCGCGTAACATTGGTGGGACACTTCTCAAGCTCTTCATTCTCTCGCTTGTTGTCGGGGTCGTTCTTTCGGTCTTTGACATCGATCCTGAGAACCTGCTGGGTGCGATTGGCGGGACGGCGGAAAGCATCTTCCGTGTCATTGTTGATGCGCTGGAATGGGCGGTTCCTTTTGTGCTGATCGGTGCCGTTGTCGTGGTCCCGATCTGGCTGATTTTGACGCTGCTGCGTCTGGCGCGGCGACGTTAGCACTCTCGGGGGAGGGTGATTTTCAAACTGGTTTTCCAGGCTGGTCCGGAAGCCCGAAGTGACAACAGGGGTTAGGTAAAATGGAAAACGAAATTCAGGAGACGATCGACGTGGTCGTCACGGCACTCGCGACCTATGGCCTGAGTGTGGTCGGCGCGCTTGCGATCATCATATTCGGTCTGATCGCTGCAGGCTGGGCACGCAAATCGGTTGAACGGGCACTGTCCCGCAGCCGTCATGCGGACCCGACCCTGACCAAGTTCTTCGGAAGTCTGGTCAGATACGCAGTGATCGCGTTCGTGATCATTGCCGCGCTGCAGCAGTTCGGGGTTGAAGCGACCAGCCTTGTTGCGGTCTTCGGTGCCGCGGGTCTGGCGATTGGCCTCGCCCTGCAGGGCACACTGGGCAATGTTGCTGCTGGCATCATGTTGCTGATGTTCCGTCCGTTCAAGGTCGGTGACTTCGTCGATATCGGCGGGCAGGCTGGCACGGTCAAGGAAGTGGGACTGTTTACCACCGAAATGGCAACCGGTGACAACGTCAAGATCATCATGCCGAACGGCCAGATATGGGGCTCGGCGATCAAGAACTTCAGCGCCAACCCGACTCGGCGTGTCGATCTGATGATGGGCATCGATTATGGCGATAACATGGATACTGCCATCGCGACGATCAACCGTGTGATCGGCGAAGAATCCCGCGCGCTCACTGATCCGGAATCGACTGTTGCAGTTGCCGAACTGGCGGACAGTTCAGTGAATATCGTTGTCCGGGTCTGGGTGAATGCCGCTGATTACTGGGGCGTTCGCTGGGATCTGACCAAGAAGCTCAAGGAACAGCTTGAGGCCGACGGTATCTCGATTCCGTTCCCGCAGCAGGTTGTTCGCCACGTCAATCAGGCAGCCGAATAACTGCCGGGCGAAGGTCTGGGCGGCCCTCATACTTCGTCAGGCTCAGCATGAGGGCCTCACCCTGAGCTTGACGAAGGGCGGGGCCCGTAGAGGGTAAAGCGGAGTAGAGACATGCGTGCAGCGGTTCTTTCGGCGGCGGGGCTCGACAATCTTTCGGTTGTCGAGCTCCCCGATCCCGAACCCGGTCCCGGTGAGGTGCTGGTCCGCGTGCGGGCGGCGACCCTCAACTATCGTGACCTGCTGACCGTCGAAGGCGGCTACGGATCACGGCAGAAGATCGAAGGCCTGATCCCGGTCTCCGATGGTGCGGGTGAAGTCGTGGCGGTCGGCGACGGCGTTGCGAAGTTCCAACCCGGCGACCATGTGGTGGCCAACTTCTTTCAGGACTGGCTGGCTGGCGAACCCGATGACCGTGGGATGCATTCCGGACTCGGCGGACTTCTCGATGGGATGGCCTGTGAGCTGCGTGTCCTGCCTGCGCATGGGCTGGCCCATACGCCGGACCATCTTGACCATGCCGAAGCCGCTGCGCTGCCTTGCGCCGCACTGACAGCGTGGAGCGCCGTGATCGATCAGGGCGGTGTGAAGCCCGGTGATCTGGTGCTGACGCAAGGCTCGGGCGGCGTGTCGGTCTTTGCCTTGCAATTCGCCAAGATGGCGGGCGCCGAAGTGATCGCCACATCGTCGTCGGATGCCAAGCTGGCGCGGCTGAAAAGCCTCGGTGCCGATCACCTGATCAATTATGCCGAGATCCCGGAATGGGCACGGCCGGCGCGGGAAATCTCCGGCGGGCGTGGTCTTGATCTGGTGGTTGAGGTCGGCGGCGGGGGGACGCTGGAGCAATCCATCAAGGCGGTGCGACTGGGTGGGGCGATTGCCCTGATCGGTGTGCTCTCGGGCGCAAACCACGAGTTTCGCCTGCCGCTTGTCGTGACCCGGAAGATCCGTCTCGAAGGCGTGACCTGTGGCAGCTATGCACAGTTTGAGGCGATGCTGCGTGCCATCGCGCAGAACAAGATGAAACCGGCCCTCGACGAAACCCGTTTTGGCCTTGATGAACTGCCGGCGGCCTTTGCGCATATGCGCGCGGGGCGGCACTTCGGAAAAATCGTGATCGAGATTTAGCGCCGTATACCTCCCGAATCCGGTATCAAGATCGGATAAAGGGGAGTTTCCATGAGTTTCTACGCAGATTCTGACTATCCGGTGGGCGCAGAGCTCGACGGTGCCCATGCCGCCCAGTTCGCAAACTTCGCACGCGCGGGAACCTGGGGCACGGCGGCTCAACGACTGGCTGTGATTTCCGAAGCCCGTCAGGCCGGGATCGATGCCGGATTGCTGGAGGCGCCCGATGATCCGGGTGCAATGCCGGATGCCGAGCTTTCGCAGGCCGTGTGCGACGTCATTCGCACACTGGCCGTTGATTGCCCCGACTTCGATCAGGACACCTATCAGGCCGCGCGGGATGCCGGGTTGAGCGATCCGGAATTCACCGAACTGGTCGCCATCGTGTCCTTCGTGGTGAACCTGGATGTCTTTGCGCGCGGGATTGGCGTGCCATTGCGGCCCTTCAGCGAACCTCAGGCGGGGGCTCCGTCCCGTGTGGTGCCCAAGGAAGCGGTGCTCGAACAGGCCTTTGTGCCCTCGATTCCGAACGTCCCCGATGGGGGTGACGTCGCAAACGAGTTGTATGGCGGGCATTTCAAGCCCTGGATCATGCGTTCGCTGAGCCTCGTGCCCGACGAATACCGCGCCCATGTCGCGCTGGAACAGGCCCAGTACAATCCGCTGCCCAAGGTCATGGTCTATGATTATTCACATCACGAGGGCCTGACACGGCCCCAGGTGGAAATCGTCGCCGGCCGGGTCTCGGCTATCAACGACTGCTTTTACTGAACCACCGGGCATGCCCGGTTCCTCCGTGAGAGTGGACAAGCAACCAATCTGAACGTGAACCCCGAAGCCCTGGTCCGGCCCGAACTGGATTCCGGTGTGCCGGCTGGCGACGTATTGCTGGCCTTCGCCGCAGCGATCATCGGGACCGACCAAGCTGCCCTCGATCAGGCGCGCGCCGCGCTCAAGGCGGCCCTCGGGCCTGCCGCTGTGGTGGGTGCGAGTGCTGTCGCCGGGAACTTCTCCAAGAACGACCGGGTGGCCAACGGGATCGGTATCCCGATCGACGACATGGTCTTCAAGGGCACCGAAGAGCTGCGCGAACAGCTTGGCCTCAACGACTACAAGTCGGCGGTGAATACCTTCCGGCATCTGTAGGGGTGTCGGGTAAACCCGGAATCGCGTCCTGTCCAAGCATCCTTCGAGACGGCGCTCCGCGCCTCCTCAGGATGAGGACGGTTGGGTTCACAAAGACCTCATCCTGAGGAGCGAGCAAGGCGAGCGTCTCAAAGGATGCTGGGGATTGCACCGATCTTCGGCCCGTCAAGAATCTTGGGGCAGCCGGCGTCGAATTGATCGGGATCAAGGCGCAAC
This sequence comes from Alphaproteobacteria bacterium, assembly GCA_030831135.1. GTDB lineage: Bacteria > Pseudomonadota > Alphaproteobacteria > UBA6615 > UBA6615 > JABJAG01. The sequence continues at coordinate 1,217 of JAURLR010000315.1, read as the reverse complement.
CGGGTTCCGTGCCCGATCCTGCCCCCATGAAACACGCCCTCCATATGACCCGATTCGTGGCGGCGCTGGCGGCGATCATCGTCCTGTCCGGTGGCGTGGCCCGGGCCGAGACCTCGCGGCCGGAGGTGGATTTGCCGCCGAGGAACTTCCTGACCGAGCACACGCTGATCTATCCCGCCCGTGACGGGGAAGAACACCTGATCCATTTCGGCCGGTTCGGGAATTTCGACTGGTACTATCCCTGCACCTTCGAAAGCGGCTCGTGGACCCTTGATGCCGACAACGTCCTCAGCCTGACCTATGACAATCGGAAACTGGCCGATCGCCGCTACACGCTTTCACGCCGCGGCGAGACCGTGCTCATGGTCGAGCCGGACCGCACGACAGAAGCCGCCCTCGTGCCGGGCAACGAGCTGCCCCATACGTGAAAGGTCGTCTGGCCGCCGTGAGCGGCCCTTCAGACCCTGACGAACAGCCTTTAACGCGCGCCGGATACGTTGACCTTCGTGCCCGCGATATAGGACGCCGCGTCCGAGAGCAGGAACAGGATCGCATTGGCGACTTCTTCGGCCTGGCCGACGCGCTTCATCGGCAGATTGGGGCCAACGGCCTCGACCCGGCCTTTGGGCTGGATTTCCGTGTCGATCACGCCTGGGCTGACCGCGTTCACACGGATACCCTCGGCGGCGACTTCCTGTGCCATGCCCCAGTTCATCGAATCGATCGCGCCCTTGGAGGCCGCATAGGCCACGTTCACGCCCGCGCCACCGAGATGTGAGGCCGCCGAGGACAGGTGCACGATCGCGCCGCCCTTGCCGCCATGCTTGGTGGACATGCGCTTGATCGCCTCGCGGGAGCAAATCATCGTCGAGGTGATGTTCAGGGTCCAGAGTTCCTCCAGCCCGTCCCAATCCAGTTCATCGACCCGGGCATAGGGGCCGACGATCCCGGCACTGTTGACCAGATGGGTCACCGTGCCCAGTTCCTTGTCGACGGTCTCGAACAGTCGGACGATATCGGCTTCCTTGGTGATATCGGCCTGCACGGCAATCGCCTTGGCGCCAGCCTTTTCACAGGCGGCAACGACCTGGTCGGCGCGGTCCTTGTTGCCCACGTAATTCACGCAAATGGCTTCGTAGCCTTGCTCGGCTGCGCCGATGCAGGTGGCTGCGCCGAGACCACGGCTGCCGCCGGTAACGATCAGAACTCTGGACATG
>JAURLR010000314.1 GCA_030831135.1 Alphaproteobacteria bacterium | reverse complement strand
GTCGGCCATCCAGTCGATCCCGATCATCGCCGAACAGGCCGAACATCTCACGGTGTTCCAGCGCACGGGAAACTACGTCATTCCCGCGCGCAACCGTCCCATGGAGGCGGCAGAGATCACCGGGATCAAGGCGAATTATCCCGCACTTCGGGCGCAGGCGAGCCGTTCGTTTTCGGGAAATTATTTTCCGGTTGGCGGGCCATCGGCCATGGCGGTCTCCGAGGATGAGCGCAACCGCGAGTACGAATCCCGCTGGCAAACCGGCGGGCTGGCCTTCATGGCGGCCTATGCGGATTTCATGACCAGCGAGGAAGCCAACGAAACCGCCTCGGAGTTCATTCGCAACAAGATCCGCGCGATCGTGAAGGATCCCGACACGGCGGAGCTGCTGGCCCCAAAACAACTTTTCATGTGCAAGCGGCTTTGTGTGGGAACCGATTACTACGAGACCTACAATCGTGAGAACGTCTCGCTGGTGGATGTCAGCGAGCAGGTCGTCGACGAAATTCTGCCCCAGGGCGTGCGGGTTGGCGACACCGTCTACGACGTTGATGCCCTTGTGCTGGCCACCGGGTTCGATGCAATGACGGGTGCCCTGAAGCGGATCGATATTCGCGGGGTGGGGGGCGCGTCCTTGCGTGAACTCTGGGAGGATGGACCGCGCGCCTATCTGGGGCTGGCCATCGCCAAGTTCCCGAACATGTTCATCATCACCGGTCCGGGCAGTCCCTCAGTGCTCACCAATATGATCCCGTCCATCGAACAGCATGTCGACTGGATCACCGATTGCCTGACCTATATGCGGGACCAGGGCGTAACCCGGGTCGAGCCCGAGGCTGCCGCTCAGGAAGAATGGGTGGCGCATGTGAACGAGGTCGCCGACCTGTCCATGCGTGCGACCTGCTCGTCCTGGTATCTGGGGTCCAATGTCGAGGGCAAGCCCCGGGTGTTCATGCCCTATATCGGCGGGTTTCCGGCCTATGCGCGCAAATGTACCGAAGTGGCGGAAGCCGGTTATGCCGGGTTCTCTTTCCGCTAACCTTTCCTTCATATCGCGTGCGTAATCTTGCAGCTTCGATCAATGCGCGAGAGGCAACCATGTCGCGATTTCTTGTAACGGATGAAAACCCGGACGGTTACAAACTGGAAGACATTCTCAGTGCGATCCGCAACGAGATGTTCGAGCGTGCCATCAAGATCATGAATGACAAGCGCCCCGAGGCTGCAGCCGTGATGAACAACAACATCAAGATTCTGGGTCATCTGGCCGAAAGCATCGCGCTGGCTGAAAACAGCACCGCGATCCTCGACAAGGCGTTTGGCCAGCACGATCCGAAGGTTCCCAGAATCGGCAAAGCCTAGCGATTCAGCCCCCGGACTTTCATCAAAGCCAAAGTGCCGAGCGCCGCCAGTACGGCGACGATCAGGAAGGCGTTGGACACGCTGCCCATGATGTCAGCCAGAACGGACAGGGCGGCCGTTCCGAAAATTACCCCGGCATAGACCGGTGCACCCATGCCGCCGGCTACGGTGCCGGCGTAGTTTGGCGGTGCGCGGTTGACGGTGGCGGTCATGAAAATTCCGGTCCAGCCATAGGCGCTGGCCGAGAAGACCACGAAAAACAGATAAACCACCCAGACCGGCCAGTCTGGCGCGATCCACATCATCGTGATCGCACCGATGACATTGGTTGCGCCCATGGCAATCAGAAGCTCCTCGCCGATACCTCGTCGATCGGCCACCCAGCCCCACACGAGACGGCCCGCGACCCCGGCTGCCTGAACTGCGGCGAGAACCGCCCCGGCGGCAATCAGGCTGAAATCTGCTTCGGTGACAAGAATCGTGACGGCAAAGGTCGAGATCGCGAGCTGGATAAACGCGTAGTTGAAGCCGGCCAGACCCATCCAGCGCAGAGCGGGCATCCGCCAGATAATTGTCATCGCCTCGAACGCGGTAGAATCCAGCCGCGCCGCCGGATTCCGGCCCGTGTCCCACCCGTTTCGCCAGGGCTGCAGCACACAGGCCAGCAGAACGCAGCACGCCGCACCGATCAGGGGTGCGCTCTGCCAGCCGAAGTTTTCAGCTGTCACTGGCGCGAGCGCCCCGGCCATCATGCCGCCAATGGGAATGCCGGTCTGCTTGATCGAATAGACGATATTGCGCCGATGAGCGGGGGTGATCCGCATGAGGAGTTCCGCCCCGGACGGGTTTGTCATGCCGTATCCCAGCCCCATGAACAGCGAGCCGAAGGCAATCATCGGAACCGAAGGCACGGCCATCAGAACCGCGCCGCCGCCACACAGGACGAGGCTGATCTGGCTGACCCGTCCGGGGCCCCAGCGCCGCAACAGAAACCCCGACCCGGTCGAGATCAAGGAAGCCCCGGCATAGACCAGTGCGATCTGAAACCCGATGAACTCCACCGGAACCCCGATATCGGCAGCCACCACCGGCGCGGTGGCGGCGAGGGTCAGGCTCGAGAATGTCGCGATGCCCTGAACCGACGTGACGGCCAGGAGGACAAACCAGAGCGGGGACCCTTGGCCGGTTTCCCCGTTCATTCGGGCATGGTCACGAGTGTCGATGGGGTCCAGGCTTTGCGGCGGCGGGCACGTCGCCCTTCTTCGTCTTCACCTGAGCGAATCACCGGAACCGTTGGCTGCGTGAACAGCGCGTGGTCGTCGAGAACATGGGCCATGACGTTGCCATAGGCACCGTCCCCATCGGGCATATGCGCGCCGACATAGACGCCGCAATTCCGGCAGATCACGAACTCGGTGATGCCCAGCCCGAAGCGGTAGCGGTGGACCTGATCGGGTGCCTGCAGGATGAAGGTCAGCGTGCCTTCGGGGTCGGAAACTGCCCCTGTGGCGTGTTTTCGGCAGAAATCACACTGGCAGGCGCGTGGTTCCATCTCCTCGGGGGAGAGCGCGGTAGCGAAGGCAACACGCAGGTTTCCGCAATGACAACCGCCGTTATAGGTCTTCATCGGAAGGATCGCTCTTTGGGTTCGTGGACAGCACGAAGCAGATTTAGCGGTTTTTGGGCCGCTTGTCCTCCTGGTCCAATTTTGCGTGGAGACCTGCTATAAGAGGGGTGAAACTCAATTTGTGCCGCACGGAGGTTCCGTGTGCAGGGGAGAATACAAGAAATGTCAGATTTGAAATCAGCAACCAAACGCCAGCTCGGCTCGAGCGACCTGAAATGCGCACCGATCGGACTGGGCTGCATGTCCTTTTCCGGCGTCTATGGCGCGGCGGATGACGATGAAACCGTCGATTTCGTGCGCTATGCCATCGACAAGGGAATCGATTTTCTGGATTCTTCGGACATGTATGGCTGGGGCCACAACGAGGATGTCCTCGCCCGCGCGCTCAAGGACGGCTACCGCGACAAGGTCGTGCTGGCCACCAAGTTCGGCCAGACCCAGCTTGAAGGCGGCGGCATGGGCGTTGATGGTCGTCCGGAATACGTCATCGAAGCTTGCGAGAAGAGTCTGCAGCGTCTCGGGACCGATGTGATTGATCTCTACTACCAGCATCGTGTCGATCAGGACGTTCCGATCGAGGACACGGTCGGTGCCATGGCCAAACTGGTTGAGCAGGGCAAGGTCAAGGCGATCGGCATCTGCGAGGCCAAGCCGGAAACCATTCGCCGGGCCCATGCCACGCATCCGCTGGCGGCTGTCCAGAGCGAATTCTCGCTGATGTACCGGGTTGAAGCCGAGCAGATCTACGAGACGACCAGCGAACTCGGCATCACCTTCGTGGCCTATTCGCCGCTGGGACGCGGCATCCTGACCGACCAGTACATCAATGCCGAAACCGTGGACGAGAACGATCCGCACTACCGGCATCCGCGCTTCAACAAGGACAACTTCCAGGCCAACCGGGAATTGATCCTCCGTGTGGCGGCCTATGCCGACAAGAAGGGCTGCACACCGGCACAGCTCGTGCTGGCCTGGCTGATCGGCCGTGGCGACGGCATCGTCGCGATCCCTGGCACCAAGCGGGCCGAGCGTCTCGACGAGAACGCGGCAGCTCTCGGCGTGGATCTCAGTGCGGCCGAGGTCGAAGAGATTTCGGCCATGGTCCCGGTCGGGGCTGCGGCAGGCGAACGCTATCCCGAAGCCCAGATGAAGAAGGTCTTCGTCTAACCACGGCTCCTCATCCAGTAGACAAGGTGTCCTCGCACTGCGACACGCTTAGTGTGAGGATACCTTCAAGCGCTGTATCCTGCGCCTGACGAAGGATGCGCCTGGTTTCAGCGTTCCGCAGATGGCGGGGCGTCGGCAACCCGCCGATAGGCGACCAATGCGATCAGCAGGATAACGGCGAGGGCACCAAACATGGTGCGGTAGGCTTCGGCCGGGCTCCGCCCCAGTTCGTCGGTCGGAAATGCTTCCAGAATCGCTCCTGTCCCCATCTGCATGACGAAAACACCGCTCCAGGTGAACACATTGATGGCCGTGAAGGCGCGGCCTGTGTGGGTTTCGGGGAACAGACTGCGGGCATGGGCAAAGATCGGCGATGCCATGGCGGCAAACAGCGCAAAGGCCGAGAGCAGGATGGTCGCGACCAGAACCGACGGGCTGGAATTCACGGCAAGCGCGACCAGCGTACCCGTATAAAGCAGCATCCCGACGGTGACGACGCCGCGTCGTGTGTCGAACCACCGGTCGAGCGGGCCGTACATCAGCGCACTGCACAGCCAGGCGAGCGAGACAACGAAAATCACATTGCCGCGCGCCACGATATCCAGATCGAAGACGTCGTTGAGATAGGGGCCAATCCAGAGATTGCGTATCGTGACGAGGGCACCGACCGAAACGGCGGTGGCGGCGGCAAAGGAGTAAATCCGTTTGTCGGCCAGCACCTGCCGCAGCCCGAGGATTGTCTGCAGCAGGGTTTCGCTTTCATTCGGCGCGGGTGCGTCGGCCGGCCGGTCCCGGACCATCATCATGTCCACGAGCGCCACGCCCAGCGAGAAAATTCCGACCGCCAGAAGGGATTCCCGCCAGCCATAAAGTTCGACGGCAGCGGCAAACGGCGAGGCCGAGAGCAGCATCCCCGCGCCGCCCACCGAGATCGAGATCGCTGTGCCGGTTGCCAGCCTGTCGCGGGGAATCCAGC
>JAURLR010000313.1 GCA_030831135.1 Alphaproteobacteria bacterium | reverse complement strand
GGTGCCGGCATGGCCGGGATGACCCTCGCGCATGCTCTGGCATCTGCGGGGATCGAGGTCGCTGTGGTCGATCGTGCCGACCCGGGCAACATGATGACGGCCGGGCACGATGGGCGGACAACCGCCATCGCGGCGGGAAGTGCCAGTGTGCTCAAGGGCATCGGCCTGTGGGACGCTATCGGGGTCCACGCCTGTCCGATCGAGACGATCCGCGTCAGTGATGGCGATTCACTGATGTTCCTGCATTTCGATCACCGTGAAACCGGTGACGTGCCTCTCGGACATATCATCGAGAACCGGCTGATCCGTCGTGCCTTGTTTGCGGGTGTTGAAGGGGTTCCGAACCTGACCCTGATGGCCCCGTCCTCGATTGTCGCGATCACGCGTGACGAAACCGGCGTAACGGTCGATCTCGCCGAAGGCCTGCGTCTGCGGGCGCGGGTCATCTTCGCCTGTGACGGCCGCGGATCACAGATTCGGCGCGATGCGGGGATCAAGGTCGCCGAGTGGCGCTACAACCAGTCGAGCTTTGTCTGTGCGATTGCCCATGAGAAATCGCATCAGAACATCGCCCATGAACGGTTTCTGCCCGGTGGCCCCTTTGCCTTGCTGCCGATGACCGACCTGCCCGTACCGGTGAATGGTCTGCGTCATCAGTCCTCGGTGGTGTGGAGCGAGTCCAATGATCTGGTGCCCGCGCTTCGTGCCATGGATGATGCCGACTTCACCGCCGCGCTCGGGCGCTGCGTTGGCGGGTTTCTGGGTCGGATCGCGTTGGCCAGCCCGCGCTGGGTCTATCCTCTCGGGCTGATCCACGCCGTTCGCTACACCGGCCAGCGCCTCGCCCTGGTTGGCGATGCCGCCCATGGCATCCACCCGATTGCCGGTCAGGGCCTGAACATGGGCATCCGCGATGTTGCCGCCCTGGCCGAGGTGGTGGTCGATGCCCGTCGGCTGGGCCGCGATATAGGCGACCCGGATATTCTTGAAAGCTACGAACGCTGGCGGCGGGTCGACAACATGATGCTGACTGTCACCACCGATGGCCTGACACGTTTGTTCTCGAACGATATCGCGCCGGTTCGTGCCGTGCGCGATCTTGGCCTCGGCGTGATCAACGCCACACCTCCGGCCCGACGCTTCTTCATGCGTCATGCGATGGGGGTTGTTGGTGATCTGCCGCGTCTCGTGCGCGGCGAAGCGCTTTAGCCCATCGCGCGAACGCAAAATCGCAGGTTGCGACTTGTGCAGAAACGGCCTCTCGTAGACAAAATGGGGCTTATCCCCATGTTTCAACTGACTAACCGGACACCGGCACGATTGAGCCGAGGGAATCTGTCAAATTGGTGGTGGTTGTGCGCCGGAGCCTGCCTGACAAGCTGAATGGCCCCGGCGCGACGCGGTAGGGCGTAACCAAGGCGGGCTACACCCCCAGCCACTGCTGTATCCTGCCGTGCAGCGGTGGCTCCTTCAATCAGAGAATTTTTGCCGTTGGATCTGAAAGGGCTTGCTCCGGAATTTGTTGTGAATCGATTTGTGGGAAAGTCTCAGAAGCTCAATCGTCACTCCCGCGAAGGCGGGAGTCCATTTGCGCTGCCGGGTATCAGGATGAACGCCTGAGGAAATGGGTTCCCGCCTTCGCGGGAACGACGGATATCAGATTCAGGTTGCTATCCCGTCATAGAGATCACTCCAATCCGGATTGTTTTCCTCGATCAGACGAATTTTCCAATCGCGGTTCCATTTTTTGAGTTGCTTTTCTCTCGCTATGGCGAGGGGCATCGTGTCGTGGCTCTCAAAATAGACAAGGCGATGGATGCGGTGCAGCGAGGTGAAGCTAAACGCGCTATCTGTCCGGTGCTCGAATACGCGGCGGACCAGATTGTTTGTCACGCCGATGTAAAGCGTGCCGTGTCGGCTGCTTGCCAAGATATAGACAAAGCCAGTCACGTTAGCTCCCTGAGAGTTAGCGGTGAAATGAAAGCCTTTAGGGGTCCCTTGAAAGTCCCCGTGCGTCCAGGTCTTTCAGATACTGTGCCCACCAGGCGTCATATTTGGTGCCCAGCTCGTGCAGATAGGCCCAGCTGAACAGGCCGGTGTCGTGCAGGTCGTCAAAATGAATCTGCACCGCGTAATTGCCCACGGGCTCGATTTTCATGATGCCCACATGGCGGCGTCCGGCCAGGATCTTGCGTTCGTCTGCACCGTGCCCGCGCACTTCGGCGGACGGGCTGTAGACCCGCATATACTCGGCGGGCAGCTCGAAGCGCGTGCCGTCGTCGAAGGCAACGGTCAGGGCTTTGCTGTCCTTGCTGTAGCGCAGCTCGGTCGCGTGGACGAGGTTGTTCATTGTCACGATCAATCCGCATCCAGCGCGCGGGCTTCCTCGGCCAGCATGATCGGGATGCCATCGCGGATCGGATAGGCGAGGCCGGCCTGTTTGCTGATCAGTTCCTGCGCAGCTTCGTCATAGGTCAGCGGGCCCTTGGTCAGGGGGCAGACAAGAATTTCGAGCAGCTTGGGATCAACCGTTGTGGCAGTAGGCGGCACCATAATGCGTCCTCAGTTCAGGGCCGACGGGCCGTTGTCGTTGTCAGCCCGCAGCGTCGATTCAATAAACCCGATCAGCAGCTTGCACTGCTGCGCGATGGTTTCACTTTCGAGCAGGACCTGCTTTTCGGCGGGATCGAAAGGACAGGCCATGGCCAGCGTCGTGATCAGGCGATCATCGGGAGTCTTGAGAAGTGCGTCCCAGTCAGCCGCGATGTTCTGCAGTTCGAAATACCCTTTCAGGCTTGTGAGCAGCCGGTCCCGTTCCATCGGTGTATCGGGAACCGGACCGAGGTCGGCGGTGAACCGGCTGTAGTCGGGCCGGATACGGCGATAGCCGTCGCGCGGCTCGATCTCCTCGGTGATGTCAAACCGGCACAGCCCGCGCAGCTCGATCATGTAACGTCCGTCATCGGTTTCTTCGAAGACGCGAATACGTCCAACGCAGCCGGTTCGATACAGATTGGTGCCGTCTGGTGCGCTGAGGCCCGCAACCCCGTCGGCTGCGGGTTGCACGATCCCGATCATCCGGTCGCCCGACAGTGCGGCATCGACCATGGCCAGATAGCGGGGTTCGAAAACATTAAGCGGCAGGGTGCCGCGCGGCAGCAGCAAGACGCCGTTGAGCGGAAAGAGCGGTAGCTCGACCGGCAAGGCGTTGGCAGCCGCGTCTCCGGTCATGCGAACAGCACCGATGACAGCTTGCGGCGCCCGGCGACGGTTTGCGGATCGGTCGGACCCAGTGCCTCGAAAACCTTCAGAAGTTCGGTGCGGGCCGCATCCTCGTTCCAGTCACGCTTGCGGCGGATGATCTCCACCAGCGCATCAATGGCCGCTTCGGCATCATTGGTGGCAAAGGCGGCAACGGCAAAATCAAACCGGGCCTGGTTGTCAGCCGGGTCGGCTTCCATCTTGGCCCGCAGGGAATCGATTTCCCCGGCCATGGCACTGCCCGCCTCGGCCAGCTCCAGCGCTGCGATGGCGCCGGCCACGTCATCGGCGGCCTGGGATTCGGGGCTTGCCTGATCGACGATGGCCCGGGCTTTTTCGGTCTGCCCGGCTTTCAGATAGGCGCGGATCAGGCCCGCAAGCGCGCGCTTGTTGTCGGCATCCTGATTGAGAATCTCGGCGTAGAGGCCGCCCGCATTGGCGATGTCGTTTTCGGCCAGGGCGGCGTCGGCGGTATCCAGCGCTGCGTCGATCGGCGACGGCCCGGCATCGACGACACCGCCATGCTTCTGGATCAAGGCATCGACCCAGGCCTGAACCTGGCTCTCGGGCAATGCGCCCTGAAAGCCATCCACGGGCTGTCCATCCTTGAACGCATAAACGGTCGGGATCGACTGGATCTGGAGCTGGGCCGAAATATCCGGGGCCTTGTCGACATCGATCTTTACCAGGCGCACGGCGCCACCGGCGTTCTGGACGACCTTCTCGATGATTGGGCCGAGGGTCTTACAGGGCCCGCACCATGTCGCCCAGAAATCGACAATGACCGGGACGTCGCGTGATGCTTCGATCACGTCCGCCATGAATTGGGTCTGGTCGGAATCCTTGATGATGTCTGCGCCACCCGCGGCGGAGACGGGGGCATTGGCGTCTGTGACGATGGGGTCCATAGCGTCCACTCTTTTTCGTTCGGATGTATTGGTTGTTGAGCCAGAAGATGGAGCCTTGCGCCCGGGGTATCAAGCCCTGTGTGGGCGTCGTTCTGCCATGTTTACGTCATTGCGAGCCCTCAGGGCGAAGCAATCCAGTGCCAACGGGCGGTGCTGACTGGATTGCGTCGTCGCTCTCGCGCCTCGCAATGACGCTGCCGGAGGGTCAGGGCAGGTCAATCAGGCGCGGCGGATGATCGCAGGCCTCCAGAAAACGCAGCAGATCATCACGCCCGATCGCGACTGTGGCTTCGTTGTGCAAGGGGTGCGCGTGCACCGGATCTGCCGCGAGGACGCTGTTGGCCAAGACCATCTCGACCTGGCCCTCGGGGTCGTTCAGCACGGCAAAGGGCGTGACCGAACCGGGTTTGACCCCCAGAGCGGTTTCGAGAAGTTCGGCGCTGCCAAAACTCAGGTTTCCGCTGGCCCCCAGAACATGACGCAGGGCTTTCAGGTCGACTTTTGCGTCTTCGGGCACGGTCACGAGCCATTGCTGGCGCTTCTTGTCGCGCAGAAACAGGTTCTTGATATGGCTGCCGGGCATGGTGCCGCGCAGGGCCCGGGACTCCTCCACCGTGTGTAACGGGGCGTGCCGATGCATCTCTATTTCGATAGCGAGTTGGCGTAACCGGGCCAGCAAGGGGGCCTCAATGGGGTGTTCTTGGGTCATGGGCCCGATATAGCGGTTTTGGTTCCTGTACGGAATTGTCACATGACCACTTGAAATCATGCGCCGGTTGCGGTTATGTCCCGCTTCACGACGCGGGAATAGCTCAGTGGTAGAGCATCACGTTGCCAACGTGAGGGTCGCGAGTTCGAATCTCGTTTCCCGCTCCAGATAGACGAAGGCCCGGCTGCATGCAGCCGGGCCTTTATCTTTGCGGTTCCGGGACGCTTCGGTCAGGCGGCGTCCTGTTTGTCCGTCACGGCGCTCACAAGGGATTCGAGCACGTTCTGGGGGGAGGTCATCCCGTAGGGGTCGGTCTCGCAATTGTCTTCGAAACCGGGTTCCTCGAACCACTGCTCGACAACGCCATCATTCACGATGGCGGCGTAGCGCCAGGACCGCATGCCGAAGCCGAGATTGTCCTTGGCCACCAGCATACCCATCTTGCGGGTGAATTCGCCCGAACCGTCCGGGATCACCTGAACGTTCTGCAGGCCCTGCTGCCGGGCCCAGGCATTCATCACGAAGGCATCGTTGACGGCGATGCAGTAAATCGCGTCGATCCCGTTATCCTGGAATTCGCCATGCATCTTCTCGAAATCGGGAAGCTGGAAGGTCGAGCAGGTCGGAGTGAAGGCGCCGGGCAGGGAGAAGAGAACAACCCGTTTGCCTTTGAAAAGGTCATCGGTCTGCACCATTTCCCAGCGATAGGGGTTGTCGCCGCCGATGGATTCATCGCGGATGCGTGTTTTCAGGGTCACGTTGGGGGTTTTTCTGCCGATCATAATTCTTTCCTGTTCTGCAGCGGTCTGCGCCGCTGCTGTTATTAGAATAATTCTAATGTAGGAAAGCGATCACGTGTCATCAAGAGGCGGC
>JAURLR010000312.1 GCA_030831135.1 Alphaproteobacteria bacterium | reverse complement strand
TCCACTTCGCCGCCGCTGCCCGAATGGCTGCCCATGCCCACGATCAGGAACGGAATCGTTCCTGGCGTTTCCGCCGGAATCCGCGCGCGCTGCCTCTCAAGCGCCCGGATGGCCTTGATGCCGTCGAATGCCGCGTCCACCAAGTTCACGACGACACAGTCGGTAGCGCCATCCATTTCCAGGTCGTGCAAGGCCTCGTCCGGCATCGCCGCCGTCTGCGACGTATAACCTTCCTGACCCAGAACCTGTTGAAGATGCAGGCCAAAAGTCGGGCTGCTATCCAGAAGCAGGATGCGCGGCTGGCGGAACTGCGTGCCTTCGGACAGGGCCGAACCGCGCTTGGCGCGCAGAAGCGCGCCAACGCGCAGCAGCAATTCGCGATGACCGCGAGACTTGGCGACATAAGCATCCGCGCCGCTCTCAAGTCCCGCCTGCTCGCCACCGCTTTCACGCTCGCTCGTCATCAGCAGGATGGGCACGGCCCGAGTCCGGCTGTTCAGCCGCAATTGGCGTGTGAGTTCGCGGCCGTCCGTCTGCGGCAGGTGCAGATCGGCCACCACCAGGTCCGGAATTTCAGCGTTCAGCCACTCCATCGCGGCTTCGGCGCTGGCCGTGCGCTCGACCGCGTAGCCCTTCTCCGTGAGCAGATTTCCGATCTGCAGCGCCTGCACATCGGAATCCTCGACCAACAGGATGCGGGCGGATTTGTGGCGGCTGCGGTTCATCGTCCGGCCTCACCGACCACTTCGATCAATTTCCTGGCAATGTCCTCGAGCGGCACCGATGCACACGCCGCTCCCAGCCGGACTGCGGCGGCAGGCATTCCGTAGACGACACAGCTGCTCTCGTCTTCCGCCAGCGTAAGCCCCCCCCGCCTGCCGCAGTTCGAGCAGGCCCAGGGCACCGTCTTCGCCCATACCGGTCAGCAATACCCCCATCCCTTTTGCGCCCAGCACCGCCGCCATCGAGCGGAACATCAGCGTCGCGGAGGGCCGCTGGACGCCCACCGGCGGCTCGCTGCCGATCCGCAGCACTCCGGTGCGGGACAACGTCACTGGCGATCCCTTTTGCAGGCCGCGCCAACGGCAGGCCTTGTTGCACTGGGCTTACGACAGTCGCATGATCTGAGCGATGCACCAGGAACGATGATGTGGACCTGCTGTTGCCTAATCCCAGGAACTGATCCAAACGACTGATCCTGACGTATAGGTTCTTGGCTCTTAACAAGGAAACTAATCATGTTTAACCCTGTTCGAAGGCTTGTCGTGTATTGCTGGGATTTTGTTTTCAACCATGAGGTAAGCCCGCTTCGTCACATTCCTGATGTCGCCATCCGGCATTACGTTTTGCAGGCCCTAGGTCTGATGTGGGCCGTAGCGTTTGCGGTGGCGGTCGGAAGTTACACGTTCTTGGCCGTCAGCATTATCGGCCATGTTGTCTTATTCGCGGCCGCAGCTATCACGGTAACGACCTGGACAGCTGCCACCGCGAAACCTGACCTATTTGTCCGTGCTTCTGTCCGGAAAGGAACTGAAGGTTCCTAAGTTTCACACAACAGTCAGTGATAGTCCCGCCACCGAACGGCTTGATCGCAGGTGGCGCCTTCAAATCAGGGGGAACCCAAAATGTCCGCTACGTTTGAGAAGTTGATGAATGGAGTCGAAGGTGGCTTGGCCCTGCTCCAGGTTTTGGCAGATAACAGTTTCGACTCTGTGTTGATCACTGATGCATCGGCGGAAGGCAAGATCATCTATGCGAACAAGTCGTTCAAGAAACTGACTGGCCACGATCCATCCGAAATCATCGGCAAGACGCCGCGGATTCTTCAAGGGCCAGGAACGGATTCGAAAGTGATCGCCAGGCTTTCCGACGCGCTGAAGTCCGGTGGCAAATTTGAAGGCAAGGCGATCAACTACAAGAAAGATGGCACCCCTTTCATCATGTTCTGGCGGGTGCTGCCGATCAAAGTTGGTAAGAAAATAGCCGCTTGGGTTGCCATCCAGCGCGAGGGGTCGGTTATCTGAAAGGCCGCCTTGATGGATCTCAACCATCCGTTGATAGCATGTGGCCCGGACGGGTGAGCCCGTCCAAAGACATGATCGACAGCGGAATCGCTACCCAGGCTGTAGCCGGTTTGTTTCCCTTGAATCTGAGATAACGGGTCCATCATGCGTGTATTGATTGTCGGTGCCAGCAAGGGGATCGGATTGGAAACGACCCGCCAAGCCCTTGAGGCCGGTCATAACGTGCGCGCCTTGGCTCGATCCGCTAACGCAATTGCGGTCTCAAATCCCAGCCTCGAGAAGAAGCGGGGTGACGCGTTGAAGGCTGAGGATGTAGAGGCGGCTCTTGTCGGGGTGGACGTGGTGATACAGACCCTCGGTGTTGGATTAGGGGATTTGTTCCGGCCTGTGAACCTGTTCTCGGACGCGACCCGAGTGCTGATCGCCGCGATGAGAAGCCAAGGTGTCAACCGTCTGATCTGTGTGACCGGTTTTGGCGCTGGCGATAGCCGCGCGAGTATCAGCTGCCTTCAGCGCTTGCCATTCCAGATCGTCTTCGGCCGCGCTTATGACGATAAGAGTTTGCAAGAGAAATTGATCAAGGAAAGCGAACTTGATTATACCATCGCGAGGCCTGGAGTTCTGACCAGTGGACCGCGGACCGGCCGCTACCGGGTTCTTGTTGAGCCCTCTCAGTGGCGCAACGGGATCATCTCGCGCGCGGACGTAGCCGAATTCCTCGTTCGACAGATTGGGGATCAGACGTACATTCGTAAAACGCCGGTGCTGATCAACTGACAATTGGACTTTTAGGAGATCGGCGTGGAGTCAGAGCTTCCCAAATCGACGGTTTATTTTGATGGCTCGTGTTCGCTGTGTAGGGCAGAGATCAGATACTATCGGCGCAAGGATCAAGACCGCGCCCTTTGTTTTGTCGATATTTCTGAAACCGGCGCTGTACCTCCGGACGGAATTACCAAAGAGCGCGCAATGAGGCGCTTCCATGTTCGCGCAAGCGATGGGCATCTTCTTTCCGGTGCGGCGGCATTCGTCGAGGTTTGGACTCGTTTACCCAGATGGCGCTGGGCAGCGCGCGCCGCATCCCTGCCGGGAGCCCTGATTGCCCTCGAGTGGGGCTACAGGATTTTTCTTCCACTCCGACCGTTCATATCTCGACTTTTTGGGCGAGCGCTGCGACTTCAAGCCGCGATCGGCGGAGCCAAGCGCTTGTGACGGGGCAGTCTGAACCCAAAGGCGCAAAGGCTGCCAGGGTTGACCCTGGGTCGTTTCCCCAAGCCGGCGTGGCGGTCGTTTTCGGCGCCGGAGGCGGTATCGGAGGGGCTTTGGTCGAAGCCATCCAGGCCGCAGACAGGTTCACGCATGTCGTCTCATTCAGTCGCAGCACTTCACCAGCGATCGACCTTCTGAACGAAAGCAGTCTCGAACGTGCCGCAGCACTCGCCGCCGATCAGGGCGAGCTTCGTCTGGTGATTGATGCGACAGGATTTCTCCATGATGATCGCCAGGGACCCGAGAAGAGCTGGCGGCAACTCGATGCGGCCAATATCGCGCGAGCCTTTGCGCTGAATGCGATCGGGCCCGCGCTGATCATGAAGCATGTGCTGCCGCGGTTGCCGAGGTCGGGCAAAGCAGTCTTCGCGACGCTGTCGGCCAGGGTCGGAAGCATCGGTGATAATCGGCTGGGTGGCTGGTATTCCTACAGGGCTTCCAAAGCCGCTCTCAATCAATTGGTTCGCACAGCGGCTGTTGAATTGGCCCGTCGATCTCCAGACGCAATCTGCGTAGCCTTGCATCCCGGCACCGTCGCCACGCCACTATCCGCTCCCTTCGCTGCGTCAGGGGCGGACGTTCATACACCCGCAGCAGCGTCCCACCATCTGCTTGCCGTGGTCGATCAACTCACGGCCGACACCAACGGCGGGTTTTTCGACTGGCGCGGCCAGCCAGTGCCTTGGTGATCCAATGGCTCGGATGCGTCGCAAGACTGATCTTCCAACTAAGTTTTGCATGGTTTGCTATCGGCCCTTCGTTTGGCGCAAAAAATGGGCGCGCGACTGGGTGAATGTGAAATATTGCTCTGATCGCTGCCGCGCTGCGTCATCCCGCCCCCCGTCGGGGCCTGGACTGGCCTCGTCATGACTGTCCTGAGAATTATTCTCGGCGACCAGCTGTCTCTGGACCTATCCGCGCTCCACGACCTCGATGCAGGCCGTGACACCGTTCTGATGATGGAGGTGATGCAGGAATGTTCCCACGTCAGGCATCACAAGCAGAAGATCGTGCTGGTGCTGTCGGCGATGCGCCACTTCGCGCAGACCCTCCGGCAGCGCGGTCTGACGGTCGACTATGTAAGCCTCGACGAGCCCGACAATACCGGTAGCTTCACAACCGAGATCCAACGTGCGGTCGCACGACATCGCCCGAGCCGCATGGTGGTGACTGAATCTTCGGAATGGCGGGTCCAGGAAATGCTCGAAGGCTGGGAAGCCCTCACTGGCACGCCGGTTGAAATCCGTTCTGATCATCGCTTTTTCGCGAGCCGAAAAAGGTTCGCTGCCTGGGCTTCCGGGCGCCGCAGCTGGCGGATGGAACATTTCTATCGCGAAATGCGGCGTGAACATCAGCTTCTAATGGAAGGGAATCAGCCGGCAGGCGGCGAATGGAACTATGACCGCGCGAACAGGAAGAAGCTTCCGGCACAGACTGTTCCACCCGCGAGGCAGCAGTTTTCGCCGGACGAAACAACACAAGCGGTGATGGCTCTCGTCGAACAGTCTTTTCCCGATAATTTTGGTGAGCTTCAAGAATTTGGGTGGCCGGTGACACGGTCTGATGCGCTTCGCGCGCTTGACGATTTCGTCGCACATGGACTGCCGAGCTTTGGCGACTATCAGGACGCTATGAAATCCGGCGCCCCATTCCTCTACCATTCACTGCTCGCGCCGGCATTGAACCTCGGCCTGCTTTCCCCTTTCGAAGTTTGCCTGGCAGCAGAAGCGGCGTGGAGGTCAGGCGAGGCACCCTTGAACGCCGTAGAGGGCTTCGTACGTCAGATCCTCGGCTGGCGCGAATATGTTCGCGGCGTCTACTGGACTTTGATGCCGGGTTATGCGGACCAGAACTCACTTCATGCAACCCGCAATCTGCCGGCGTTCTATTGGTCCGGGGTCACCGACATGCGGTGTCTCCGTGAAGCGATCGGCAGTACTGCGAAACACGCCTATTCCCACCATATTCAGCGGCTCATGGTGACCGGCAACTTCGCCCTGCTGGCTGGTATCGCACCACGGGAAATAGAGCGCTGGTACCTCGCCGTTTACACCGATGCGTTCGAGTGGGTGGAGATGCCCAACACGCTCGGAATGGCGGTCTTCGCGGATGGCGGGCAGATGGCCTCGAAGCCGTATGCCGCTTCGGGAGCCTATATCGACCGGATGTCTGATTTTTGC
>JAURLR010000311.1 GCA_030831135.1 Alphaproteobacteria bacterium | reverse complement strand
TCTCGACAAGGACCTTGAAAAGATCGTCCATGTGGAGGCCGCAACCCGGTCGATGGCGGGCAGCCTCGGATCGCACGGGATTGCATTGGTCTTCCTGGTGCTGGCGGCGCTGATCGCGGCCATCTTCTCCGGGGTGACGTCTGACAGCGTGATGGTGATCCTCGCCGCCGTGCTGGGCGGTTATATGGCACTCAATATCGGTGCCAATGATGTGGCCAACAATGTCGGACCGGCAGTCGGCTCGCGGGCCCTGACCCTTGTCGGGGCGTTGGTGATCGCCGCGGTGTTCGAGAGTGCGGGTGCCCTGCTCGCCGGGGGTGAGGTCGTGAACACCATCTCCAAGGGGATCATTGATCCCTCACTGGTGGAAGACACCAGCGTCTTTATCCTGGCCATGATGGCGGCACTGATTTCGGCAGCCCTGTGGGTCAACCTCGCCACCTATATCGGTGCGCCGGTTTCCACGACCCATGCGGTGGTTGGTGGTGTCATGGGAGCGGGTGTCGCGGCGGTCGGGTTCGCACTGGTCAACTGGGGCACGATGAGTGCGATTGCGGCAAGCTGGGTGATCTCGCCGGTTCTCGGCGGGGTGATTGCGGCGGCCTTTCTGGCGTTCATCAAGACCAATATCATTTACCGGGACGACAAGATCGCCGCCGCCCGGCGCTGGGTACCGCTGCTGGTCGCGATCATGGCCGGGGCCTTTGCCTGCTACCTCTCGATCAAGGGTCTCAAGCGGATCTGGAAGCCCGACACAATGACCATCCTGTTGATTGGTTTGGTTGTGTTCGGGGTTGTCTGGGCCGTGATGCGGCCGCTGATCCGCCGCCAGTCCGCGGGCATGGAAAACCGCAACCAGTCCCTGCGCACGCTGTTCCGGATTCCGCTGATCTGTTCGGCTGCCTTGCTGTCCTTTGCCCATGGTGCGAATGACGTGGCCAACGCCATCGGTCCGCTGGCGGCAATCCTGCGTGCCGTCGAGTTCGGCGATATTGCCGGCAAGGTCGCGGTGCCCATGTGGATCATGATGATCGGGGCGTTCGGAATTTCACTCGGCCTGTTTCTCTACGGGCCGAAGCTGATCCGGATGGTCGGCGACCAGATTACCAAGATGAACCCGATGCGCGCCTATTGCGTGGCGCTTTCGGCGGCGATCACCGTGATCATCGCGTCCGCACTGGGCCTGCCGGTCAGCTCGACCCATATCGCCGTGGGCGCGGTCTTCGGGGTCGGGTTCTTCCGGGAGTACTACACGCGGCGCAGCAAGCGGCGGCGGGAGATGGTCTCGCCCGGTGTTGCGTCTTCCGAGGATGAGCCCTTGCCGCCTGAAGTCCTGCGTCACCGCAAGCTGGTCCGCCGCTCCCACTTCATCACCATCGTGGCCGCCTGGGTTATTACGGTCCCGGCCACGGCGCTGCTCTCGGCTGCCGTATTCTACATCCTGAACGCGACAGTCACGCTTTAGATGCAAATCGGCCCCGGATGTTCCGGGGCCGTTGTTCTTTGTACTCTGTATGCGTGAGGTTTAGCCGGCTTCACCGTTCCGGGCGGCCGGATCCTGCATGCCGATCACGTTGAAGCCGCAATCCACATAATGGATTTCGCCGGTCACGGCCTTGGACAGGTCCGAGAGCAGGTAAAGGCCTGCGCCCCCCACATCGTCGAGCATCACGTTCCGTCGCAAGGGAGAGACCTCGCGGTTGTAGTTGTAGATCTGTCGGGCCGAGCCAACGGCTGATCCCGCGAGCGTGCGCATGGGACCGGCAGAGATCGCGTTGACGCGCACCCCGTCCGGGCCGAGGTCCGAGGCGAGGTAGCGCACGCTGGCTTCCAGCGCGGCTTTGGCAACACCCATCACATTGTAATTGGGCATGACGGCATTCGCGCCGTGATAGGTGAGCGTCAGCAAGGATCCCGATTTGCTCATCATGGCGGCGGCGCGCTGGGCGACGGCGGTGAACGAAAAGCACGAGATGTTCATGGTTCGCAGGAAGTTTTCCTGACTCGTGTTCATGTAACGGCCTTCGAGCTCCACCTTGTCGGAATGGGCAATCGCGTGAACCACGAAGTCGATGTTGTCCCAGGTGTCCCCGATGACACCGAAGGCCTTGTCGAGACTGTCCATGTCGGCTGCGTCGCACTGAACCATGGCGGCCGCGTTGACGGATTCGGCCAGCGGATGAACCCGGCGTGCAAAGGCATCGGTCTGGTAGGTGAAGGCCAGACTGGCACCCTGCGCGGCGGCGGCCTGGGCAATGCCCCAGGCAATCGAATGGTCGTTGGCCACGCCCATGATGAGGCCGCGCTTGCCGGCCATCAGGTTTCCGGCAGCCGCATGAGTTGCGGGGGTGGGGGCGGTTTCCGGCGCGCGTGCGTCAGCCATCGAGTCAGCCTTCATGTCGCTGGAAGGCCAGCGTTGCGTTGGTGCCGCCGAAACCGAAGCTGTTCGACATCACGGTGTTGAGCCCGGCATTGTCGATCCGTTCGCGGACGATTTTTGCATCCCCGGCACCCGGGTCGAGCTCTTCGATGTTGGCCGAGGCCGCGATGAAGTCATTCTCCATCATCAGCAACGAGTAGATCGCTTCATGGGCGCCGGTCGCGCCCTGGGAATGCCCGGTGAGTGATTTGGTCGAGGAGATATAGGGGCTGTGTGCGCCAAAGGCTTCACGGATGGCCGCCAGCTCGACCAGGTCGCCGACCGGGGTCGAGGTGCCGTGGGCGTTGA
>JAURLR010000310.1 GCA_030831135.1 Alphaproteobacteria bacterium | reverse complement strand
TCCGACCGGGACTGGGATTCGCGCCACGATCTGCCGGGCGGCCATGTCGATCTCCGTGATCACCGGGAATTCCTTGGCCGACACATAGAGCGTGTTGCCGTCGGGTGCCATTGCGAAGAAATGCCCCGGGGTTTCCAGCCACAATGTGTGTTCGATCTCCCAACTGTCGGGGTCGATCACCAGCACGCACTGGCTGGCGTCCACGGTGACCCAGATTTTACCGTCGGCGCCGGTGACCAGCGCGTGGGGGCCCTTGTAGAGATTGAGGTCGATATGTCCGGCCAGAATCATGGTGGTCAGATCGACCACCGCAATCCGGTTGTCGGGAATGTTCGGGCCGTAATCCGAACTGCCATAGAGCGACACAAATGCCTGCCGGCCATCCCGTGACAGCGTGATTTCGTGTGGTTTCGAGGTGTTTCGTGTCCCGACCTCGACACGCGCGACGGTCGCACCGGTTTGCGCGTGCAATGCGGTCAGGCTGACATTTTCCTTCACCGTCAGCAGGATCAGGCGGTCGGCATTGGTCTCGGGCATGGGCATCTCCTTGGCGATCAGTCTAGCTGATCCTTGGCGATCTGTGCGGGGATTGGTTCACAACGTGCAAGCCGCTAGAGTCCGGCTCCGAATCAGACAAGACGTGGCAGGGGGCCGGTTTGGACTTTCAGCTTTCCGAAGAACAGATTGCCATTCAGGACATGGCGCGCAGCTTTGCAACCGAGGAGCTGCTGCCCCATGCCGAGGAATGGGATGAGAAACTCATCTTCCCCGTCGATGCGCTGCGATCTGCAGCGGCCTTGGGGCTGGCGGGAATCTATTGTGACGAGGAACATGGCGGGTCCGGTCTGGGACGGCTGGACTCCACCATCATCTTCGAGGAACTGGCGAGCGCCTGCCCGTCGACTGCGGCCTATATCTCGATCCACAACATGTGCGCCTGGATGATCGACAGTTTCGGCGATGACGCGCTGCGGGCGCGGTTTCTGCCCAAGCTCATGACCATGGAGCATTTCGCCAGCTACTGCCTGACCGAGCCGGGGGCCGGGTCGGATGCCGCATCCCTGCGCACCCGGGCCGAGCGCGATGACGACCACTACGTGATCAACGGGTCCAAGGCCTTCATTTCAGGCGGTTCGGCAGCCGATGTCTATGTCTGCATGGTGCGCACGGGCGAAGACGGACCCAAAGGCATCAGCTGCATCGTGGTCGAAAAGGATGCCCCGGGGCTGTCCTTCGGCAAGCTGGAAAAGAAACTCGGCTGGAACAGTCAGCCCACCGCCGCCGTGATCTTCGAGGATTGCCGCGTGCCGGTTGAAAATATCGTCGGCGCGGAAGGTGACGGCTTTGCCATCGCCATGAAGGGGCTTGATGGCGGGCGTCTGAATATCGGGGCTTGCTCGCTTGGTGGCGCGCGCGCCTGCCTGGAGGCCAGCCGCGATTATCTCAAGGACCGCAAGCAATTTGGACAGCCGCTGTCTGATTTTCAGGCCCTGCAGTTCCGGCTGGCCGATATGGCGACGGAACTCGAATCCGCGCGATTGATGATCCACCGGGCGGCCTGGATGCTCGACAACAAGGCCCATGGCACCACGGTGGCTGCCGCGATGGCCAAGCGGGTGGCCACCGATACGGGGTTTGACGTGGTCAACCAGGCGCTTCAGATGCACGGCGGATATGGTTATCTCAAGGAGTTCCCGATCCAGCGCTATCTGCGCGATTTGCGGGTGCACCAAATTCTCGAAGGCACGAATGAGATCATGCGGGTCATCATTTCGCGCGATATTCTAAGACAGTAGGTGCCCCATGAATGACGAACCGGAACTTCTGCTCGAAACCCGCGGGCGGGTCGGGCTGATCACGCTCAACAAGCCAAGGGCGCTGAACGCACTCTCGATGAACATGATCGAGCTGATGCACCCCCAGCTGCTGGCCTGGGCGAAGGATGACGCCATCGATGCGGTTGTCGTTCAGGGTGCGGGAGAGAAAGCGTTTTGTGCCGGCGGGGATATCCGCGACATGTACGAAAAGCGCGGCACGGATTTCGGTGCCGTCTATTATGCGGCGGAATACCTGCTGAACGTCTCGATCCACACCTTTCCCAAGCCCTATATCGCGTTGATGGACGGGGTCACCATGGGCGGCGGGGCCGGGGTGTCGATCCACGGATCGCACCGGATCACCAGCGAGCGGACCCTGTTTGCCATGCCGGAAACCGGGATTGGCCTGTTCCCGGATATCGGCGCCAGCTGGTTCCTGTCGTGCTGTCCCGGCCAGATCGGGATGTATCTCGGGCTGACCGGCTTGCGGATGCATGCCGCAGATACGCTGTATGCGGGGATCGGCGACTTCTACATGGAGTCGCGCCGGAACGAAGAATTGCTTGATGCACTGACGGCTGCGCATGCGCTCGATGAGCGTGCGGTCAATGAATTGCTGAAATCCTTCACAAGCGATCCCGGTGTTCCCCCGCTTGCCGCGCACCGCGAAGAGATCGATCGGTGTTTTGCAGGCGACAGTGTCGAAGCAATTCTCGAAGCGCTGGAAAAGGAAGATACGGACTGGGCCCGGACCCAGTTGAAGTATCTCGCCCACAAATCACCGACCGCCCTGAAACTGACCTACCGCCAACTGCGTCTGGGGCCGAATATCGATTCCATCGCTGATATCATGAAGATGGAATACCGCATGGCGTGTCGCTCCTATCGTGGCGTGGATCTGTTCGAGGGTATCCGCGCTGTCGTGATCGACAAGGACGGCGCGCCACAATGGTCGCCCGCAGAGCTGTCGGCTGTCCGCGATGAGGATCTTGATGAGTATTTTGTGCCTGTCCCGGGCGAGCCGGATTTCAGTCAGGCAGATTTGTCGTAATTCATACGCAGGAGGACACGATGTCGAAGATCGGATTTATCGGACTTGGCAATATGGGTGGCCCCATGGTGGCCAATCTGATCGGTGCCGGGCATGAGGTGAACGCGTTCGACATCTCCGCCGATGCGGTGAAGCGCGCGACCGACGCCGGTGCTGTAGCTGCCGCCAACGCGGGTGCAGCCGTGGCGGGCGCCGAGATCGTCATCACCATGCTGCCGGCGGGCAAGCATGTCCGGTCCGTGTTGCTCGACGGCGACAAGGTGATGGAGACGGTCGCAAAAGGATCACTGCTGATCGATTGCTCGACCATTGATGTGACGACAGCAATCGAGATGATTGGCGAAGCGGGAACGCGTGGCCTTGAGATGATCGATGCCCCGGTTTCCGGCGGCGTCGGTGGGGCACAGGCAGGCACGCTGACCTTCATGTGCGGCGGTACGGACTCGGCCTTTGCGCGCGCTCGACCGATCCTCGAGACGATGGGCAAGAATATCTTCCATGCCGGTGACGCGGGTGCCGGTCAGGCGGCCAAGGTGTGCAACAATCTGATGCTGGCGATCCAGATGATCTCGGTCTCTGAAGGTTTTGCCCTGGCGGACAAGCTCAATCTGGACAAGCAGAAGCTTTTCGACATCG
>JAURLR010000309.1 GCA_030831135.1 Alphaproteobacteria bacterium | reverse complement strand
TCAAGATCATGGCTGGCGAGGCTGAAACCAGCGCCCAGTGTATCGAGGGTCTGCATCACGTCGAGACGTCGCCGGGCGGTTTCCGGCAGGATCTGGTTGTTGGGCAGCGTGAGATAGGCATAGGCCCGTGTCTTGGAACGACCGACCCTGCCCCGGAGCTGGTAAAGCTGCGACAGGCCGAACATGTCGGCGCGGTGCAGGATGATGGTGTTGGCCGTCGGCACATCCAGACCGGATTCCACGATATTGGTACTCAGAAGCACATCGAACTGCTTGTCGTAGAAGGCCGTCATGACGTCTTCGAGCTGGGTCACGGGCATCTGGCCATGGGCAATGCCAAAGCTGACCTCCGGCACGATTTCACGAAGCCGTTCCTCGAGCATCGCAATATCGCTGACCCGTGGGCAGACATAGAAGGTCTGCCCGCCCCGGAAATGCTCGCGCATGATTGCTTCGCGGATCGTCACGCTGTCATAGGGCAGAACAAATGTCCGTACGGCCAGACGATCAACCGGCGGTGTGGTGATCAGGCTGAGTTCCCGAACCCCGGTCAGCGCGAGTTGCAGGGTTCGGGGAATGGGCGTGGCTGTCAGGGTCAGCACATGAACATCGCTGCTGAGTTGCTTGAGCCGCTCTTTCTGCCCGACCCCGAAATGCTGTTCCTCATCGACCACCAGCAGCCCCAGATCGCGGAACTTGATGGTCTTGGAAAGCAAGGCGTGGGTGCCGATCACGATATCGACCTGTCCCGATGTCAGTGCTTCGCGTGTCGCCTGTGCGTCCTTGCCCGTTGTCAGGCGTGACAATTGCGCGATCCGGACGGGCAAGCCCGCGAAACGTGCCTTGAAGGTTGCGAAATGCTGGCGGGCGAGAAGCGTGGTTGGCACGACAATGGCAACCTGACGCCCGGCCAAGGCCGTGACGAATGCCGCCCGCAAGGCCACTTCGGTCTTGCCAAAACCGACATCGCCGCAAACCAGACGGTCCATGGGTTTGCCGGCACCAAGGCTTTCGATTGTTGCCTCAATGGCGCGGCTCTGGTCTTCGGTCTCGGAAAACGGAAACCGTGCGCAGAACTCGTCATAGGCACCGGCGGGAACCTCCATGCGCGGGGCATGGCGTAGTTCACGTTCTGCGGCGAGCGCCATCAGCTTACCGGCCATCTCGGTGATACGGTTCTTGACCCGTGCGCGCCGCGCCTGCCAGCCCGCATTGCCCAGTTTGTCGAGGTTTGCTTCGCTGTCTTCGGAGCCATAGCGCGACAGCAGCTCCAGGTTCTCGACAGGCAGGAACAGCTTGTCGTCCCCGGCATAGATCAGGCGCAGGCAGTCATGGGGCGCGCCACCGATTTCAAGGGTTTCAAGCCCGTCATACCGGGCAATGCCATGTTCGGAATGTACCACGATATCGCCGAGCGTCAGGCTCGACATTTCTGCAATCAGATGTTCGGACGCGCGTGCCGGGCGGCGCTTGCGCACCAGCCGGTCCCCCAGGATATCCTGCTCGGTGTAGAAGGTGCGCCCCGGGACGAAGAACCCGTTGTCGATGGCGAGCACGAACATCGGGATTTCGCCCGGTCCGGACTCGATCACCCGCTCCCAACTGCCCACCGGTCGCGTGCTCTCTATGCCGTGGTCGGAAAGCAGTTGCGCCATCCGGTCCCGCGAACCCTGAGAATAGCAGGCGATCCCGATCTGCTGGCCGTCGCGCTGTTCGTTTGTGATGCGGGTGCGAACGGCGTCAAACAGGTTGATGTCAGCCCGGTTGCGGGCATCGGTGAAATCCGTCGTCCGGCGGCCCCCGATCGATATGGAGGCGCCCTTTTCTTCTGGCGTTTCAAAGCTGTCGAGTTCGATCACGGTTCGCGCATTGAGGCTTTCAGCCCAGGCAGCCGGGCTGAGATAGAGCGCGTCCGGCGCGAGTGGATTGTAGGGGGCTTCACCTTCCGCAGAACCCGGCGCGTTCGCCCGCGCGCCATGATAGTCGACGATCTGATCGAAGCGGTCTTCGCGTGCTTCGGCGGTTTGTGCTCCCAGCACGACAGGTCCGTCGACATAGTCGAACAGGGTTTCCGTCTCGGCATAGAACAAGGGCAACCAGTGCTCCATGCCGGGATGGCGGATGCCCTCGCTCACGCTTTCATAAAGCGGATCGTCGCCACGGATGGCGCCGAACAATTCCCGATAGCGCGTCCGGAAACGTGCAATCGCATCGTCATCGAGCAGGATTTCACTCGAGGGCAGAAGGGTCAGGCGGTCGATGATTTCGGTGGTGAGCTGGCTCAGCGGATCGAACCGCCGCAATTTCTCGATCTCGTCGCCAAACAGATCGATACGGACCGGCTCTTCGAACCCCGGCGCAAAAACATCAACGATATCGCCACGTATGGCAAATTCACCCGGCTCACGAACCGTTTCGGTACGCCGGTAGCCGTTGGATGCGAGAAATCCGACAATGGCGGCCAGATCGACCCGGTCGCCGGGGGCGAGTGCAAAATGCGCGCTGGAAACCATCCCTCGCGGCGGCACCCGCTGCAGAATTGCCGCGATTGTGGTCACGACAAGTGTTTTCCGGCTATCGGCTGGGCCATCGGCCAGCGCCGCAAGTGTGGCCAGACGTTCGGCTGTCACGTCGCCGCGCGGCGGCACCCGGTCATAGGGCAGGCAGTCCCACGCCGGAAATTTGAGGACCCGGACATCCGGCGAAAAGAATCCGATCGAATCCGCGACCCGGTTCATCCGCACATCATCACTGGACACGTGCATGATTGCCCCCGGTGCCGAACGCAGCAGTTCAGCCAAAATCAGGGCATCGCAACCATCGGGAACGCCGGTGAACCGCGTATGGGGTTCGGCGGTGTCCCAATCAAAGGTGTTGGTCAGGTTCAAGTTAATCGTCGATCCGGAAGGTCTTGAGAAGTCGCATGATTTCGCCATCCCATTCAGGCGGGACAGGTCGTCGCCCGCTGATCCACATGTAGAGGTCAGGGTCGCTGTTCTCGATCAGTGTCTCGTATTCATCGAGCAGCGATTCATCAAGACCGGCGAGATGCCGCGTGGCAAAGCTCCCCAACAAAATGTCGGTTTCCTTCGTCCCGGTGTAGCGGCTGCGGTAGATCAGCCGCTTGATGCGGGTTTCGCGTGTTTCGTTTGTCATGGTCTCAATCCTGCCCGCTACTGACTCGGGCGTTGGCGGTGCCGTAGGATATACCGGTCCGAATCACCGATGTCAGCCGCAGCAACCCAGGAAAACGATTCCGCCGTGCCACCGCGCTCCCGCCCAGAGGTCCTGTTTCCCATATTTGCCCCCGTGACGGCCCTCAAGGGGGTTGGTCCGCGCATTGGCAAGCATATCGAACGTCTGGTCGGCGAACAGGTGGTGGATTTGCTGTGGCATCTGCCCACGGCCCTGATTGACCGGCGCTACAGCCCGAAACTGGCGGATCTTGAGCCCGGTCGCGTGGCCACGCTCGAACTCGTCGTCAACAAACACCATGCGCCGCCGGCAAGCAATCGCCGGATTCCCTATCGCATCGATTGTTCGGATGAGTCCGGTGAGATCACGCTGATCTATTTCCACGGACGCCAGGATTATCTGTCAAAGGCGCTCCCCGAAGGCGAAATCCGGCTCGTGAGTGGCACTGCCGAACTCTATGACGGGCGGTTGCAGATCACACATCCCGATATGGTGGGTCGGCCCGACGAGCGCGAGAGCATCATGCGGGTGCAACCGGTCTATCCGCTGACGGAAGGGTTGTCCCAGAACGTGCTGGGCAAGGCGATCTCCGGCGCGCTGGATCGCGCGCCCGAACTGCCCGAATGGCTCGATCCGGCCTTTCTGAAGGAACGGGGTTGGGATGCCTGGCATGCGGCACTTCGCATCGCCCATAACCCGAGCGAAAAAACCGATCTTTATCCCGGGACGCAGGCGCGGACACGTCTGGCCTATGACGAGTTGCTGGCCAGCCAGCTGGCGATCTCGCTGGTTCGCTCCCATGTGCGCCGGCAACCCGGCCGCCCGACAACGGGGAACGGACGTCTGCGCTCAAAAGTCCTTGGTGCCCTGCCCTTCATGCTGACGGGAAGCCAAGAAACCGCCATCAATGATATCGCCGACGACATGTCGGCAGACCACCGGATGCTGCGCCTGCTCCAGGGCGAT
>JAURLR010000308.1 GCA_030831135.1 Alphaproteobacteria bacterium | reverse complement strand
TTGGCACGTGCCGGTTCAAGCTCCTCACCCTGCCCGAGATCGGCAGTGAAGGTCACGACTTCACAGTCATATGTCTCCACGAGCCATTTCAGGATGACCGAAGTATCAAGGCCGCCCGAATAGGCCAGCACCACTTTTTTCACGTCGCCCGACGTCATATCACTAAGTCCGTTCGTTCTGGGAAATTGCGGCGGAGTATAGTCGCGCCGCACGGCGGAGCAAGCGGGGAGAAATTCGCTAGCGCGGGAGCCAGGGAAACACGAGCTGCACACCCGAAAGCGTCGCCCAGACCATCGCCAGCCCATAGATAGCAATCGGCAATCCGGTCACAAGTGAAAGAATTGACAGGATACTGCGGAAGATGCGG
Source organism: Alphaproteobacteria bacterium (assembly GCA_030831135.1). Lineage (GTDB taxonomy): Bacteria > Pseudomonadota > Alphaproteobacteria > UBA6615 > UBA6615 > JABJAG01. The sequence continues at coordinate 3,939 of JAURLR010000308.1, read as the reverse complement.
CTGGTCTTGTTGACCGGCTGGTCCGGCAAGGATGGCAGGCGCGTACGAAAGCGCGATGGCAGGCCCATCAACGCCAGAACGCCGCCAAATATGGCGACGGCAAGTCCCATGATGAATTCGTCAATCATAACGGTCCGGTCCGAAACTTGTTGAGCCCCCGAACCTTGAGCGAGTTTTCCTCACTCCCCACCCGCGACGGTAGTACGGACCTGAATTTCTGGCAAGCGGGGACATGCGCGCCCCACAAAAGCGTGAAATCTACTCTGCTGCGGCCCGACGCGGGCGTTCGCTATCCGATTTCAACTGGCCGCAGGCGGCCATGATGTCTTCACCGCGCGGCGTGCGCACCGGCGACGGGTAACCGGCATTGCGCACGATTTCTGCAAACGCCTCGATCCGCTCATCGCTCGAACGATCATAGGGGGCGCCCGGCCATGGATTGAACGGGATCAGGTTCACCTTGGCCGGAATGCCGGCGATGATCCGAACCAGCTCGCGCGCATCCGCGTCGGTGTCATTCACGTCTCGCAGCATCACATATTCGAAGGTGATCCGCCGGGAGTTCTTGAGCCCGGGATAGTTACGGCAGGCTTCCAGCAATTCGGCAATCGGATATTTCCGGTTGATAGGAACAATTTCGTCGCGCAACTCATCCCGCACGGCATGGAGCGAGACGGCGAGGTTGACGCCGAGTTCTTTCCCGCAGCGTTCGATCAGCGGCACCACGCCAGCTGTCGAGAGGGTGATCCGGCGGCGCGAGATCGCGATCCCGGCATCGTCCATGACGATCTTCAGCGCCTTGGCGACGTTCTCGAAATTATAAAGCGGCTCGCCCATGCCCATCATCACGATGTTGGACAGTTCGCGCTCGTAGATGGTGCGGCGTTCGGCCGTCGGCCATTCCCCGAGATGATCGCGCGCCAGCATGATCTGGCCGACGATCTCGGTCGGGCCAAGGTTTCGCACCAGACGCTGGGTCCCCGTGTGGCAGAAACGGCAGTTCAGGGTGCAGCCCACCTGGCTGGAGACGCAAAGGGTCCCGCGATCACTTTCGGGGATGTGGACACATTCGACTTCGTTGCCGTCACCCAGATTGAGCAACCATTTGTGGGTGCCGTCCGCAGACGCCAGATCGCGGGCGATTCCGGGCCGGGCGATCACGAATTTCTCTGCCAGCCTGGCCTGCAGCGGCCTGGCGATGTTCGTCATCTGCGCGAAATCGCTCACACCGCGGCCATAGACCCATTTGAAAAGCTGCTCGGCGCGAAAGCGCGGCTCGCCCATCTCAGCCAGGACCACCGCCATGTCGTCACGATCCATCCCGATCAGGTTGATCGGGGCGTCAGCATCTGCTGCGGGCGGCGCAAAAATTTCAGGGTTCATCGGCATGGCGCTTCACATAGGCGCGCAGGACCGGAAAGGCAACAAAGACCGTGACGTAGATCAATGCCGAAACCGCCCGCTGGCTTATTTTTGTTAGCCGAAAAGGAGAGTTTCATGAACCACAAACACCGCAAAACCCTGCATGCCCTGTTCGCCCATCCCGTCAGCGCCAATATTTCACCCAAGGCCGTTGAGGCGGTATTCGGTGAACTGGGCGGTGAGGTTGAACAGCGCCATGGAGGCCGGATCGGGGTGCACCTGAACGGGCATTTTGCCGAGTTCGCACATCCCCAGCACAGCATGTCACCCGATCAGGTGCGGCATACAAAGAAGTTTCTTGAGGATGCCGGCATCGACCCGGAGAAGGATTACCCGCTGCACGGCGTACCGGAATAGCACCCGAGGAACCGTGTCGCCCTAACCGCGCCCGCAGGCTTTCCCGATGGCGGCATGGGCCGCGCTGGTGCCCTTGAGCGAATAGGTGTCCGTGGTCGCGTTGCCACGGCTCGAGACGCCCTTGACGGTCATCTGCGATCCCGCGCGCAAGGCTGCAACCAGTGCCTTGTCGTCATCGGCCTTGTAGGTCCAGGCGCTTTCGTCCCGGGTGAACAGGTTCCACGCCTCGCCACCGACGCGAATCTCGGCTTCCGAGCCTTCGCGGAACGGATAGCCGATATCCACCTGCACGACGTCGAACTCCTTCTGGTCAGGCCGGTGCCAGACCAGAAAGAATATCTCACCCCGGCGCGAGCGCAGGCTGGCCTCCTTGGGCTTGGACACCATGTAGCAGAATCGGTTGCCTGCCGTGCCGCGCGTATAGGCATCCCAGTCGTCGAACCGGCCGATCAGCTCGGCATCCTGTGCCTGGGAGGGCTGCGGCATGGCTGCCGCCACACCCAGAACAATCGCAAACAACCAGAGAGAGAAATTTCGTGCGCGTATCATGCCGGAGTTCCTAACAATCCAATCCGAGTCATGCCAAGCCGGTCCGTGTTCAAGGTCTTGTTATCGTTCGGCCTTTCAGGACGAATTACGACCGCGAAAAATCGGGCCACCATGAACATGTTCCGGGAGAGCTTCAACCGGTCCCCCCGGCGTCAACGGACGCACCGGAAACCGCCCCAGGGTCAACGTCCGGTCATACATGACGATCGCGGCCGCAACGCCGACATTGATGCAGAAACGTGTCGGAATCTTGACGACATGCGCACAGCGCTCAGCCAGTTCGGGCGACAACGAACCGCGTTCGGGGCCCAGCACATAAGCGGCCTGTCGCGGATGCCGGAAACTCGGCAGGTCGACCGCATCATCGGTCAGTTCCACGCCCACCAGCTCACAACCGCGCGGCAGGGTGAAATCATCGAGGCCTGAATATTCGTGCAGGGGCAGATGCCCGGGCGCATCGGAGGTGTCCGAACGACCGCCGGCGCGCTTGGAATAGACAGCCCCGATAGTGAACACGAAGCTGGCCTCAAAGGCATGTGCGGTGCGCATGATCGCCCCCACATTCATCGGTTTCGAAATCCCTTCGACCCCGACACCGTAATAGCCACGCATTCTGTTCTCAGACATCCGAAGATTGCTCCATTCCCCTGCTCAGGCCTAACTTGCATGGCCTCTGTGCGCGAGGCAAGGTGAGCCAAATGGACGACCTGATAAACCCCCGTCATCACAAGACGCCGCCCGCCGGCGAACCCGCGAACCCGGTGCTGGTCGAAGTCGTGCGCGGCCCCATGGTCGAAACCCGTCATCGCGGCGCCATCGCAGTGCTGGCCCCGGATGGAACGATTGTACGATCGGTCGGGGACGTGACCCGCGAGATCTACCCGCGCTCGTCGATCAAACCGGTTCAGGCGCTGCCGCTGCTCGAAAGCGGCGCGGCGGACGCCTTTGGTTTCGGCAATGTGGAAATCGCCCTGTCCTGTGCCTCGCATCTCGGCGAAGCCCGCCATGTTGCCGCCGTCCGGGACATCCTCGCGCGCGCGGGCGGCAGCCCGGACCAGCTCGAATGTGGCGCGCAGCCCCCCTCCGGTCGTGAGGCGGACCGCGAGCTTGCCCGGAACGGGGAACTGCCCCACGCGCTGCACAACAATTGCTCGGGCAAACATGCCGGGATGATCGCCACCGCGCTCCACAAAGGTGAAAATCCGGCCGGCTACACCGCCGTGACACATCCGGTCCAGCAGCGTGTCCTTGGTGTTTTTGAATCCATGACCGGCTGCGATCTGAGCCGCGCCCCGCGTGGTACCGACGGGTGTTCAGTCCCTGTCTGGGCCATGCCGCTGGGGAATCTGGCGCTGGCCATGGCCCGCATGGCCGATCCGTCGGACCAGCCCGAAACGCGCCAGAAAGCTGCCGCGCGTATTCGCGCCGCGATGGCCGCCGAGCCCTTCTATGTGCATGGCACGAACACCTTTGCCACCGAGGTCATCTCCGTGGCCGGGACCGATGTGCTGGTCAAAGGTGGTGCGGAGGGCGTCTTTACGGCAATCCTGCCAGCGCTTGGTCTAGGTGTGGCCATCAAGATCGATGATGGTGCCGAACGCGCTGCCGAGC
>JAURLR010000307.1 GCA_030831135.1 Alphaproteobacteria bacterium | reverse complement strand
CCACGGTCAGCGCCAGGTAGCCCTTGCCAAGAAGTTCCCGTGCCCCGGCAAGCCCGGCCACGGCTTCGGGATCATGGTTGGCATAACCGCGCACCACATAGCGTTCGCCGCCATCGAGCGTCTGGATATCGGCCAGCAGGAGCGAGACCGGCCCGTCACCCTGTGCCTGAAAGGTGAAGATGCCGTCGAATTTCAGCGCCGCGGCCAGCGTCGCACTCAGGGCTATCGCCTGACCCAGCAGTTCCGCGACAGGCTCAGGATAGTCGTGACGGCGCAACACGTCGTCCACGACGGGGCCAAGCCGGGACAGGCGACCGGTCAGGCGGGCTTCGCCACCGCCCCCGGATTCAAGCTGAAATGGCAGAACCAGATCATCGACAGGACGCCCGGCCCCACCGCGATCAGGCGGAAAACCGGAATCAGGCAAGGCCCGCATCTCCGAGCAAGCACCACAACAGAATGCTTTTCTGGGCATGCAGGCGGTTGCCCGCTTCGGTCCAGATCACGGATTGGGGACCATCCACCACTTCGGCCGTGGCTTCATCTTCGCGATAGACCGGCAGGCAATGCATGAAAATCGCCTTCGGATTGGCCTTCGCCATCAGGTCGGCATCCACCCGGAAGGGCGTGAGCGCGGCCCGACGCTTTTCGGCCTGGGCATCGCCCATGGAAACCCAGGTATCGGTGACAACACAATCCGCGCCCGTGACCGCGGCGACCGGATCTGCCCCGACGGAAACACGTCCGTTGTTCGCCCGCGCCCAGTCGAGAACACCGGCCGGCGGGCGAAACCCCTCGGGTGAGGCAATCCGGAATTCGAACCCGAACCGCACAGCGGCATGAATCCAGGAATTCGCGACATTGTTGGCATCCCCGCACCACGCCACGACACGGCCCGCGATCGGGCCGACAACTTCCTCGAAGGTCATGACATCGGCCATGATCTGACACGGGTGGGACGCATCGGTCAGGCCGTTGATCACGGGAATGCTCGCCGCTTCGACCATTTCCGTCAGATTCTCGGACGACGAGGTCCGATACATGATGACATCGACATATTGCGACAGGATACGCGCGGTATCTGCAACCGTCTCACCACGTCCGAGCTGTGAGCCCTCGGGCTCCAGGATCACCACTTTCCCGCCAAGTGACTGCATCGCCACTTCAAACGAAACCCGTGTCCGGGTGCTCGGCTTTTCAAACACCATCGCCAGGGTCTTGCCCGCAAGCGCAGATTCCTTGCCGCCCGAACGTTTCATGCGTGCACCGGAATCCAGCATCGCCCGCAAGGTTTCCGGCGCGGCCTGGTCAAGGTCCAGAAAATGGCGAAGCTCAGTCATGACCCGCACTGGCGAGCGCCGCACATGCCTTGTCCATGGCGTCCAGTGCCTCATCAATCTCGGTCTGACCAATCGTCAACGGCGGCAGCATGCGCAAGACATTCTGGCCCGCGACCACAGTCAGAAGATTTTCCTCGCGGGCCGCTGCACTCAGGGCCGCATTGGTATATGGCGACTTGACGATCAACCCGATCATCAGGCCCTTGCCCCGCACACCTTCCAGAATGGTGTCATATTTCTCTACCAGAGCTTGCAAGCCAGCCATCAGCGCCGCGCCAGAGACCTGAACCGCATCGAGAAACCCGTCTTCGGTCAGGACATCCAGCGTGGCATTGGCGACAGCCATGGCCAGCGGATTGCCGCCAAAGGTGCTGCCATGCGAACCCGCCGTCATGGTTTGCGCAACCGCATCGGTCGCGAGAATGGCGCCACAGGGAAAACCCCCGGCAATCCCCTTCGCACAACCCATGATATCCGGTGTCACGTCGGTCCACTGATGGGCAAACAACCGCCCGGTCCGGCCGAAACCGGTCTGGACCTCATCGAACACCAGCAACAGACCGAACTCATCGGCTGCCGCACGAAGTTCGCGCAGATAGCTGTCCTCGAGGGGCAGGAGGCCGCCCTCACCCTGAATCGGTTCGACCACGATCGAAGCCGTCTCAGGTGTGATCGCATCCCGCAACGCATTCATGTTGTGGACCGGAACGAGATCGAACCCATCCGCCGGATGCCCGAACCCGTCGAGATGCTTGGGATTCTTGGAGGCCGACAACATGGCCATGGTCCGTCCGTGGAAGGAATTCTGGAGCGAAATGGAACGCCATTTCTCCGGATGCCCGTTCACCGCGTGATAGCGCCGTGACGCCTTGACCGCACCTTCCATCGCTTCCGTTCCCGAATTGCAGAAGAAGACTGCGTCGGCAAAGGAGAGCGCACAGAGCCGTTCGGCCATGCGCACCTGACCGGGGATATTGTAGAGATTCGAAACATGCCAGAGCCGTCCCGCCTGCTCCTGCAAAGCCGCGACGAGATGGGGATGGCTGTGTCCCATTGAATTGACCGCAATCCCGGCAGCGAAGTCGAGATATCGACGTCCCGCCGTATCGAACAAGTAGGCGCCTTCACCCCTTTCGAACGAAACGGTTGGGTGACCGTATGTCGGCATCACCGCATTCATGATCCAAGTCTCCAGTTCAACGTGACACGGCGTTGTGTTGCACCGCGAAAAAGGCGGTGACTATCGAAAATGACGCCCCGGAAGTCAACGGCAATAGACTTCAGCTCTTCATCCGGTAACCGACTGAAAAGAGGCGATAACTCACAGCCCAAAAGAACGCGGTGACACCGATGCACACAAAGGCGCCAAACACCGGATCGGCCTCTGCCTGCCCGGTCATCCCGTAGCGAATGCCATCCACGACGTAGAAAACCGGGTTGGCCTGCGCAAGTGGCCGGATGGCGGCAGGTAGGGAGTCCAGCGCAAAGAAAACCCCGGAGAAGAACACGAATGGCAGGAAAATGAAGGTCTGCACCGAGTTAATATAGTCCCATTTCTTGGCCCAAAGCCCCGCAATCTGGCTGAACAGGCCGATCATCAGGGCCCCGATAACGACAAAAAAGACCAGAACACCCGGATTTTCCGGCAACAAACCGACAAACGGGAAGAGCGCTGCCGTCACCACGGCGGCCACCATCAGGCTGCCTGTCACGGTCGCAGCGGCAAATCCGAATACGATCTCCCCCGGCGTCAGCGGCAACACGGCCAGATCGCCGAAGATCCCTTCGGTCTTGTCATAAACGATCGAGAACGCGGCTGATTCAAAAGCACGTTCGAGGACCGCAACGGTTATCAGGCCGGGCACGAGGAAGGTCATGAACGGCAAGCCGCCCATCGTCGCGTCCGGGCCGTCAATGGCCAGCCCGAACACACTGGCAAACAGCACAGCCCGGATCGCAGGTGCAGCGAGCGTGATTTTCCAGATCTTGAAACCGCGCGCCATCTCGCGCCGGAAGAAGGTCAGCAATCCGAGCCAGTTGAGCAGGCCGAACCGGCGGGCGGTCGGTGTACCACCAAGCAGCAGATCGGGCCGGTCCGTCATGCGTCGTCAGGATTTCAGCTTGTAACCGGTGACCAGCATCCGGTGAACGATCAGGAAGAGAACCAGATTGACGGAAAGCATCACGGTGGCACCGAGCCAAAAGGGGGCGTCCCCCTGCCCGATAAACCCGTTTCGAAATCCGTCAATCGCATAGAAGAATGGGTTCAGATGGGCGACGGACTGCCAGATTTCAGGCAGCCGGTCGATCGAGTAGAACGTGCCCGACAGAAACGAAAGGGGCACGACGACAAAGTTCGTGATCGCAGCCATATGATCAAACTTTTCTGCCCAGATCCCCCCGATCATGCCCAGAAGTGCCATCATGATCGACGCGGTCAGCGCGAAGAACAGAATTACCGCAGGATTGTGGAACGGAAAATCGACCAGAACCATCATCGCAATCGTGGCCGAGATGCCCACGATGAAACCGCGCGTGACACCGCCGCCCAGAAACCCGCACAGCATTTCCAGCGGGCTGATCGGCGGCATCAGGACGTCCACGATATTGCCCTGGATCTTCGAGGTCATCATCGAGGACGACGTGTTTGCGAAGGAATTCTGGAGGATGGTCATCATGATCAGACCCGGCGCCAGGAACACCGTGAAGGACACAGCCCCGACACTTCCCACGCGGTTTTGGAGTGCAACCGTGAAGATGGTGTAGAACAGAAGTGTGGTCACGACAGGCGCGGCCAGAGTCTGCGTAAACACCTTGAAGAAGCGTTTCACCTCACGATGATACAGCGTCCAGAGACCCCGCCAGTTGACCGCTCCGAATTGCCGCACCTGCGGCGGCACAATCTCGCGGACCGGCAAATCCTCCGGTTTCAACATCTGGTTTTCTGCAATTTCACGCATTCCGTTCTCCGTCGGCGGGACCTTAGGCGCGCGCTCCCCGCAGAACAAGTTTCCGGACAGAGCAGCTGACGATGAACAACGACGCCCCGGATAAACAACGCCGAAAACCGAAACCGGCGACCCAGGAGCGTCTGCGCAAGGCCGCGCTCTACTATATTGACCGCTATGCCACCTCCGCCGCGCATCTCCGTTCCGTCCTCATGCGCCGGGTGAGCCGTTCCGCGCGTTTACATGACACCAACCCACAAGAGGGCGAGGCATGGATTGAGGAAATCGTCTCCGATCTGGTTTCGCGAAACCTTGTCGATGATCGCGCCTTTGCCGAGACCCGCTCCCTGAGCCTGCATCGCGGCGGCGCATCACGGCGAAAGATCGCCATGAACCTCAAATCAAAGGGTGTGGGCCAGGACGACATCGAGGCCGCGCTGCGCAGTCTCGAAGAGACCCACGCGAATGCCGAGTTCACCGCCGCACGCAACTACGCACGTCGCCGACGCTTCGGCCCCTGGCGCAATGCCGATGAACGCGAAGCACGTCGGGACCGGGATCTGGCCGCAATGGCGCGGGCCGGCTTCAGTTTTCAGATGGCGCAACGAGTCATAGATGCCGCCGATATCGATACTCTCGAACGTAGCCTCGCCGAAGGCGATTACTGAGATCAGGTGTTGTCCGGACGCGGTGGTGCAAAAACTTCGGGTGCATCGTTGGGCAGCGCCTCGACATAGAGCGAGCGGCTGGGGAAGGCAAATCCGGTTCCCGCGCCTTCGACAATCTCCTTGATCCTATAGGCAAGCGCCTCTTTCACCTTGAGCCACTCACCCCAATCGGTCGTCTTGGTGAAGCAGTAGACCATGATGTCGATGCTGCTATCGTTGAAGCTGTCGATCCGCACAAAGGTTGATACATCCTCGGGGCTGGCAAAGGCTTCATCTTCGAGGATATAGCTTTCAATGCCGTCGCGGACTTCACGAAGCTGGGCAGCAGTCGTGTCATAAAGGACACCGATCTTCCAATAGATCCGTCGGTGGGTCATCGCGGAGAAATTGATCACCGCAGTGTCGGCAAGTTTCGCGTTGGGCACCTGAACCACGGCCTTGTCGAACTGGCGCACCATGGTCGAGCGGAAACCGATACTTTCCACGGTACCTTCGACCACACCGTCGACCTTGATCCATTGCCCCGGGTCAAACCGCTTCTCGGCGATAATCAGGACGCCCGACAGCAGATTCTTGAACAGGTCCTGCGCAGCCAGCGCCGCGGCCAGCCCAAACAGGCCCAGGCCAGCCACCAACGGCCCGATCTCGATCCCCCAGATCTGCAGAATGGCGGCCGCACCCACGACGCCGAGAAGGAGCTTCAACGCCTTGAGAATCCACTCCCGCATCGTCGAGGACAGGACATCCCGCAACTGCCCGAACATCAGCGAGAACGGTTCCACCAGAGTGATGGAACCCCAGAACAGCGTGAACACAATGAGCGAGCGTGTCAGTCGCAGCGCGATCGATTCAAACGTGCCCTCAAGCTGTAGAACTTCGGTCGCGATGAAAAACCCCAGAACGACAGGAATAAAACGCACGGGCCCTTGCAGCGCGTTCACCATATGGTCGTCGATCTCGTTGCGCGTGCGCTTGACGATACGTTTTAGCCAGCCAATGACAAATCGTGCAAACAGGCCACGCGCCACCAGCAATAACCCGAACACGGCCACCGCAAGCAAAATACGGCCGAAGCTCGTCCCGAAGGCTGTGTTGTCGAGAACGTCTTTGGTGAGCACCCAGAAATCCGAGAACGGTGCCCAGAGGTCGTTAATAAATTCCATTGCTGTTTTACGCCTGGTGGGGGAAGTCAGGCCCACAAGCTACGGTCCGAACCTGAAATGTCAAACCAGACAGCCCGGGCAACCGGGCTCAGCGATGAATGCGCACAATCACACGCCGGTTCTTCGCCTGATTTTCCGGCAGCGCCGCGCCCGTGCTGTCCCGGTTGGGCACCTTGGGCTGGGTGTCGGCAAAGGCGACGGCACGCATGCGACGGACGGGGATGTTCCGGGCCTCGAACAGCCGCACGATATTCGTCGCGCGCGCGGCCGAGAGTTCCCAATTCGATGCAAATTTTTCGTTGGAGATCGGGCTGTCATCCGTATGCCCCTCAATCGCAATGAGGAACTTGCTGTAGAGGGGGGCATCCAGTGTTTCAGCCACCCGGTCGAGGATCGGGCGCGCCTCGGGGCGCAGGATCGCCGAGCCCGGCAGATAGAAAGCGTTGGATGCGAGCTCGAGCACAATGCCGCGCTCATAGATATTGATCCGCACCGCATCCGCGACGCCGAGCGAGTCCACCAATGTGTCGAGTTCAGAACGCAACTGGGCCGCCGGACGGGCAATGGACCGCTGACCCAGATCACGGGCGATCCCGGATTTCACTTCCTCGAAACTCACGATATCGACCTTCGAGAAGCTTACCAGCATCACGAAGAAGGCCAGCAGCAGGGTCACCGCATCCGCAAAGGTCAGGAGCCAGGCGTGACTTTCGTCGTCAAACTCCTTCTTGAGCGGTTTGTAGAAGGATTTGCGGGGGCCGAGCATGACGGTCAGGCTGCCACGCGGTCGGGCTTGGCTTTGTCAGCCGGTTTCGCGCTGGCCGCACCACCCCGACCCTTGAGCTGGCGATCGATATCGTACCGGATCGTGGGATCCAGATAGCTGTTCATGTGATCCTGAATATGACGCGGGCTGGCTTCATCGGCCAGCATCGAAAGCCCCTCGACAATCATGTAATTGCGGAACCGGAAGATTTCCTCACGCTGCTGCAGCTTGGCCGCGGCGGGCGCGAAAATCAGCCGTGCCAGCATGATTCCATAGAGCGTGGTGACAAGGGCAACCGCCAGGCCTGCGCCGATCTGGCTGGGGTCATCCCCCATATTGTCGAGCATGATGATCAGGCCGATCAGCGTGCCCACCATGCCAAAGGCCGGCGAGGCGACAGCCATGCTGCGCAGAACCTGTGCGCCCACCATGTTCCGCTCGTAAGTGGATTCGATGACATTGCCGAGGATCGACTGGACCTTTTCACCATTATAGCCGGTGGTGATGAGTTCCACACCAAATCGCAGAAAGCCGCCATCCCAGCCCGGGGTTTTCTTGGCTTCGGCATCGAGGCTGATGATCCCGTCCTTCTGGACCAGATAGGCCCAGCGGATCACGCGTCCGACTTCGGCGTTCAGCCGCGTGCGGCCACGACGGTCGATCTTGAAGGCGCGCAGAATGCCGCGCAGGCCGTCGAGCACATACTGGAACTCATAGCTGATGAAGGTGGACGCAAGCGTCCCGCCAAGAACGAGGATCATGGCGGCCAGGCTGACGAACACGATATAATTGTCCGTGCTCAGTGCGATCGCACCGATAAACAGGCCAAATCCCAGCAAAGCGGCCACAAATGTGTTTAACGACATGTCGTTTTACTCCGGTTTGCCGGGAGATTCCCCCCCGACACCAACCGGAATGTTAGGTGGCGACCGCTTGAAGAATGGTTAACGCGGCGTGAGGCCGCCGTTCAGATTTGCCGTGTGCGGGATTCCGACCAAAGCACCCGGAACGCCAGCAGGGCCGCAGGAACGGTGTAGGCGAGAAATCCTGCCGCCATCCATTCAACGCTCACCCCGGCATCCAGCATCCACCCAACTGTCGCGGGGGCCGCAGCAGCAGACAACACGACCGCCGCCGTGGTCATGGCGCGAATGGCACCAAGGTTGGTCAGGCCATAACGTTCGGCCAGCATCGCCGACATGATCGGTTGAAGCATCCCGATCCCGACCCCGAACAGCCCGAGATAGACAAACGGGACAATCGGGCTATCCGAAACAATGAGTGCGACCAAAGCCCCGATCATGGGCAGACATGTTGCTGGCACCAGCCGGCTCGCGCCGACCCGGTCAACCAATGGACCCAGCAACAAGGACGTCATGACCTTCATGACCGCCAGAACGATGAAACCCTGCGCGAGTTGCTCGAGCTCCCAACCTTTTGCCTCTGCGATGAAGGCCTGGTGGAAGAAGATTCCCGTGGCGATGTAGGGAAAGGCCAGCAGCAAGACCATCGCTGCGTGATAACCGCGATCCTGCAGAACCTCTTTCCGCGTCCAGCTTCGCCCCGCGCCGCCACGGGCGGCTGCCTCGCCTTGCCGCTCAAGATAATTCGCGTGCCGTTGGGACTGTCCGCGCAGAAAGCCAGGGACCAGCACAAGGGCCAGGAGCAGAAACACCGCTGCCGTCACCAGCCAGGCGTCCCGCCAGCCATAGCTGGCAATCAGAACGACCGACGCGATGGGAAGGATAGCTTCACCGCCTGCCAGACCAAGTCCGGAAACACTCAGGGCCTTACCGCGATCCTGCCCGAAATAGCGCGCCATGCTCGTGCTGGCGATATGAATGCAAAGTCCCTGCCCGCAAAACCGGACCACAAAGATCGCAAGACAGAAGACCACGAACGAACCCGAAAGCCCGAGCAATGCCAGTCCCGCAAACAAGGCCGTCAGGCTTGCAAGGGTGTAGAGGCGCAGATCGACGCGGTCGATATACTTGCCGATCCAGATCAGAGCCGCGGCGGCGGCAATACTCGCGAGCGAGAACACCGCCCCGAAACCGCCATTGCTCAGGTCGAACTCCGCCCGAATATCGGCACCATAAAGCGCGACGTAGAAAGTCTGGCCGAAGCTCGAAAGCATGGTCAGGAAGACACCGAAACTGACAAATCGCCAGTTGCTGCGCAGAAAGAACAGGTATTGCATGACACCAGATACCGGGCAGGACAGCCCTGCCAATAGCATGTTCCCGGCACCTCGTCCCCTGCCCCGGATACCGAACCGAATATGCTATAAGGCGCGCCGAACAGGGCAGCGAACCTGCCCGCAAACATCATTCAATGACTGTGCTTGAGAGGAATACGGCTATGCGCAAGAAAATCGGCATCATCGGACTTGGGATCATGGGCTCGGCAATCTCGGGAAATTTCCTGAAAGCGGGCTATGAGGTTTCTGGCTTCGACGTGAACCCCGATCAGGTTTCCGTGTTTACCGCCAAGGGTGGAACCGCCCTGGGGTCACCCGGTGAGGTCGCCGCACAGTCCGACATCGTGCTCACCCTCCTGCCCAGCATCGCCGCGCTTGACGAGGTGTGTACCGGCGCCGGGGGGTTCACCAGCGCGGGCCACACAGATTTCACCGTGATGGAATGCTCCACGCTCCCGATCGAGGACAAGCAGCGCAATCACGACGCATTGTCCGCCGCCGGCATCACCATGCTCGACACACCGCTTTCGGGCACCGGCGCACAGGCCCAGGTGAAGGACCTCGCGGTCTATCTGAGCGGTGACGAGACGACGGCCAATACCTGTGCAGAGATCATCGAGGGCTTTGCCCGGGCGCATTACTATGTCGGCCCCTTCGGCAGCGGCAGCAAGATGAAATATGTCGCCAACCATCTGGTCGCGATCCACAACATCGCGGCCGCCGAAGCCTTTGTGCTGGGCATGAAAGCCGGCCTCGACGCCCAGACGATCTTCGACGTGATCGCCGACAGCGCAGGGACATCACGCATGTTCGAGGTGCGCGGCCCGATGATGGTGGCCGACGACTATTCCGAGGCCACGATGAAGATTTCGACCTGGCAGAAGGACATGGGCATCATCGGTGCCTTCGCGAAGTCACTCGACTGCCCCACGCCACTGTTTGGCACCTGTGCCGATATCTACACCGCTGGCATGGCGCAGGGCCGGGCTGGCGAAGACACGGCTGCTGTCTGCGCGATCCTGGGAGAGGCTGCGCGCCTGAAACGCTGATTCAACTTCCGTTGTCGCCATGAAAAAGGGCCGGCAATTTGCCGGCCCTTTTGCATTTTGCATAATCGGTTCTCAGATCACTGGAAAACCACGGCCGGGAGATAGGTCACGATCCCCGGGAAGTTGTAGAGCAGCACGATCAGAACCAGCAGAAGCATCCAGTAGGGGGTCGAGCCCTTGAATATCTCCATCATCGTCACTGGATCCGATTTATCGGGTATCGCAGCCTTCACCGTATAGACCAGCAGCCCAAAGGGCGGTGTCAGGATGCCTGCTTCGATGGCCAGAATACCGATCAGCGCATAAGCAAGCGGGTCAAAGCCCATGCCCATGGCAATCGGCGCAAATATCGGCACCGTGAGCAGCATGATCGAGACGGAATCGATGATCATGCCCAGCACAAACCAGACAATGATCATCACCGTGATGACCATCCAGGGTTCCAGCCCGGCATTGTCGAAGAAGCTCTGGATCGCCGTCACCACGCCGGTCATGGACAT
>JAURLR010000306.1 GCA_030831135.1 Alphaproteobacteria bacterium | reverse complement strand
GGCCCGCTCGGGCACGATGAACCAGATCGCAAGCGCCGCCAGCGCCGTGGCAATGGACAGGGCAACAAATCCATAGCGCCAGCCAATCTCGGCCACCAATGCTTCGGTCGGGGCCGTCGCGACCATCGCCCCCAGCCCACCAAAAGCCACGACCAGTCCGTTCATCAGCGGCAGGCGGTCCATCGGGAACCACTCGCTCATCGCCTTGAAGGAGCCCATCAGGCAGGCAGCCACGCCCAGACCGATCAGCGCCCGCCCGAGCACCAGCCCCCACAGCGTGTCACCGATGGCAAACAGAAGCGCGCCCAATGCCGCAATGACCAGTAGAACCGTCTCCACCCGCCGCGGGCCGTGACTGTCGAGGAACACGCCGATGGGGATCTGGGCGGCGGCAAAGGTGATGAAATAGGCGCTGCTCAGCATGCCGAGCTGGCCCGCCGTCAACCCGACTTCAACGGCCAGATCGGGCCCGATTACCGCATTCACCGTGCGATACAGGTAGGAGAAGAAATAGCCTGTCGCGAAGGGCAGAAAGACGACGGCCATCAGCCGGGGGACGGAGAGCTGGCCTGTGTCGCCCTCGCTTGAGACGGTCATGTCAGAATCCCGCACTCGTCATCACGCGCCTCGCAATGACAGCGGAGCAGACGCGCGGCCAAGGGCACGACTAACGCCCCCGGAATTTCGGCTTGTCCCGGTTCTTGAAGGCGTTGTAGCCGGCCATATAATCCTCGCTGTCGGCGTAATCGAGCTCGGAGTCGAGCTCTGCCTTGCTGAGCGGGCGCGGGTCGGCCAACCGCCTGAGGGCCTTGCGGTGAAAGCGATGGGCCAGCGGTGCGCCATCGGCGATCCGGCGTGCTGCCTTCATGACTTCGTCTTCCAGTTCGGCATCCGGCACCACGCGGGTGATCAGGTTTTTCGACGCAGCCTCCTCGGCGGACATGATCCGCCCTTCGAGCATGACCTCTGCTGCGACAGCACGGCCGCCCGCATCGACGATGAACTGCACGAGATCATGGGACAGAAACAGCCCGATATTCTTGGCCGGAATGCCAAAACGACCGGATTGACCCGAGATCCGCAGATCGGCAGCCAGGGCCAGCTCGAACCCGCCACCGATGCAGAAACCGTGGATCATCGCGATCACCGGGTGGCGGCAGCCGCGCACCCCGAAAAAAGCCCGGTCCGTCGCCGCGCCGTAGGCTTTCACCTTCTTGCGGTCCGAGCGTTCTTCCTCGAACCCGGCGATATCGGCCCCGGCGCAAAAGGCCTCATCCCCCGCGCCGCGCAGGATGATGCAGCGAATGTCGTCATCCTCACCAAGCGCATCGAGGGTGTCGCCCACGGCGATCCAGTCCTGCTGGCGCAGCGCATTGCGTTTTTCGGTGCGATGCAGCGACACGATCGCGATGTCGTCGCGACGTTCGACCTGAACGGTATCAGTCATGGCGTTCCTGTGTTTCTTGTTGAGGGACAGTATCCCGCAAATTCAACCCGGTTGCGAGAGGTCAGACCACGCCGGTTTTCGGCCCCGGGTTCACCTGCAACCGCGAGTCCGAGAACCATTTGAGGGTGTCCTCGATGGTCTTGCGCTCCACATCGCGGGTGATGAAGACGATCCGCGTACGCCGGTCTTCCGACGGCCAGGCGTCGAGCACGGCGGGCGGGTGGAAGACATGCTGCACACCATGGATGACCACCGGCTTGTCCATCTCGGCCACATTCACGATACCCTTGATACGGAGCAGATCAGGCCCCTTGAGCATCATGATCGTGTCGAACCATTGTTCGAGCGCATCGAGGCGCAGCGGCTCGTCATAGGTCACACAGAAGGAGCTGATGTGATCGTCATGCCGGTTTACATCGTGCTTGTGGTCATGATCATGACCATGTTCGGAGGCATGCTTGTGCTCGTCGGCATAGATTTCATCCTGCAGCCAGCGCTCCACATCCGGGCCCTTGCTAGCCGGGTTGAACAGGCCGGCATTGAACAGCACGTCCGGGTCCACCTCGCCGTTCAACACCTTCTGACGCGGGGCGGCCGGATTGATGGCGTCGAGCCGGGCTTCGAACGATGCGATGACCGCGTCATCCACCAGATCGGTCTTGGTGATCAGGATACGGTCGGCCACAGCCGCCTGCTTCACGGATTCGAACTGCCGGTTGAGCGTGTCCTCACCGTTCACCGCGTCCACCGTGGCGATCACCCCATCGAGGCGGAAATAATTGGTGACGAGCTGGTCGGACATCAGCGTGTGCAGGATCGGGGCCGGGTCGGCCAGACCGGTCGTTTCGATCAGGATACGCTCGAAGGAGGGCACATCTTCGCGCAGGCGCAGCATCATCAGGTCGCGCAGCGTGTTCACCAGATCACCGCGCACCGTGCAGCACAGGCAGCCGCTGTTGAGCAGCACCATGTCCTCGGCACCCGTCACCGTGAGTTCGTGATCGAGCCCGACCTCGCCGAATTCATTGACGATGACGGCAGATTTTTCCATGCCCGGATGGTGCAGGATATGATTGAGCACCGTCGTCTTGCCGCTGCCCAGAAACCCCGTCAGCAGGGACACCGGGATCAATTCCGTCAAACTATCAGGGGTTTTTCTGCTCATCAAACTTGCCTGCCGTCATCGCTGTTGTCACACACCCGCTTGACATTCCGCGCGGGCAAACCGTTATAACACGCCGGGAACCGGGTGGGACAAAGCCTACCCCGCAACGAAAGCATCGAAAATGAGTGAAACCGGCAATTCCATGTTCGCACAGCGCATCTCCATCGAGCAGGTCGAGGAAGGCCATGAACTGGCCCCGAAATTCGACGCGGACGGGCTGATGCCCGTGGTGACCACCGACGCGACAAGCGGCGAAGTGCTGATGCACGGCTATATGAACGCCGAGGCACTGACGAAAACCATCGAGACCGGTGAGGCCCATTACTGGTCCCGCTCCCGCGAGGTGCTCTGGCACAAGGGGGCAACCTCGGGACTGGTGCAGAAGGTCAAGGAAATCCGGATCGATGACGATCAGGATGCGGTCTGGCTGCTGGTCGATGTGCAGGGCGGCGCGAGCTGCCATGTGGGCTATCGCTCGTGCTTCTATCGTTCGGTTCCCGTGGGGGCCGATGCAAACACGGCCATCACCCTGAACTACGAAGAAACCGAAAAGGTGTTCGACCCGGTCGAGGTCTATGGCGACGCACCGAACCCGACGAAGCTGTAAACCGGTTTTCCGGTAAGCCGGAGCCGTCTCCCGAACGCCCTCATCCTGAGCTTGTCGAAGGACGAGGGCGAAACCTCATACTTCGACAAGCTCAGCATGAGGTTTTTCAGCAGGGCGGGTGATACCACCCACCGTCTGCCCAGCCCCCGATGAGATGCCCGAGTCAAGCCCGGGCATGACGAGACACGTGGACAGGCTTCGGCCTACCAAACTCACGACATCTAGATCGTCATGCGCGGACTTGATCCGCGCATCTCGTCTCAGACTTGAATCAGCCCCGCAACAAACGCCGCCGTCGCATCGAGCACGGCCTGGGGCTGATCGCGTTGCGGGGAATGGCCGCAATCGGGAATCATCACGGTCTGCGCCGGGCCGCTGACCCTGGCAGCAATGGCATCGAGCTGCTTCTGGGAGCCGTACTGATCATCCGCACCCTGAATGACCAGTACCGGTGCCGTGATGCCCGGCAGGCAATTCTCGATGTTCCAGTCGCGGAACGCCGGCGTCAACCAGGTGGCGTTCCAGCCCCAGAAGGTCGAATTCCCATCCGCATGATGGCGGCCTATCCGGGCCGGCAGATCGGTGGTTTCATAGGCGATCTTTGCCTCTTCGATCCCCGCGATGGTCATGTCCTCCACAAAGACATGCGGCGCCATGATCATCATCCCGCGCACCGGCCAGCGCCCGTCCCCGCCATGCAGCAGGGAGATCGAGCCACCGTCGCTATGGCCGATCAGGATCACGTCATCCAGCCCGAGCGCGGCGCGCAGTTCGGGAAGGGCCTCCAGCGCCTCACGATGCAGGTAGTCCAGCGGCCGCGCACCGTCCGGTCCGCTTTCCAGCACGTCCGAGCCGCCATAGCAGTAACGGGAATAGACCAGCCCCGGCAGGCCCGTCCGTTCGGCCAGCTGCGCTGGGAAGTCCCGCCACAGTCGCGCCGAGCCCAGCCCTTCATGGAGAAAGACGAGCACCGGCTCCTCCGCCGCACGCGGGCGGGTCCAGTAATATTCCAGACGATGTCCGGTGACCGTAACGTGTTCCAGAATCGGAGAAGTCGTATCGTTCATGGGATGTCTTCAGCTTCGCATAAAAGAAGCGGGGTACCCGACGAGGCGCCCGACGGCAAGGCTTCGGGCTAGCGGCGCGCGCTATTTCTCGTGGATGACATTAGATGCGCCCTCCGCCCCCATGAACACCACGAGGATACGCACCGGCACGTTGCCATCGTTCACCCCGTCATGGGTGACACCCTCGGCTTCCATGAACGCCTCGCCCTTGCGATAAGTCCGCGTGCCGTGGGTACCGTAGTCCACGGTCACCTGACCTTCGAGGATATAGCCATAGGTCGGTACACCATGACGGTGCGGACCGGTTTCTTCACCGGGCTCCATCGTGACGATCAGACTGGTGACCTTCGCAGGTCCGGACTGCGGATAGACCAGCGTTTCGCCGACGATGTTTTTCGATCCGTCGAACAGCGGGACGACCCGCGCGTAATCGTCGGCGGCGATGACCGGCTCAACGGACAAGCAAAGCAGC
Organism: Alphaproteobacteria bacterium; assembly: GCA_030831135.1. Taxonomy (GTDB): domain Bacteria; phylum Pseudomonadota; class Alphaproteobacteria; order UBA6615; family UBA6615; genus JABJAG01. The sequence goes on along the minus strand of JAURLR010000306.1, from coordinate 7,379 downwards.
AAAAAGCCGCGCGCGAAAATTCGGAAGAACATGGCTGGATACTCCTTACGCAGAACTCGAATTCAAAAATGACATAACCGGGTTTCACCGTCATCGCGAGCCCCTAAGGGGCGTGGCGATCCAGCGCCGGTCTGGATTGCTTCGTTGCTGCGCGCCTCGCAATGACGGGAAAGCGGATGTCGTTTTCCCTAAACCCCCAGATACCGCTCCTGCAGCGCCTTATCGGCACGCAGCTCATCTGACGTGCCGTTCCAGACGACGCGGCCTTTTTCCACGATGTGGTGACGGTCGGCGATCCGGGTCAGGGCGGCGACGTTCTTGTCGATGACAAGGATCGACTGTTTGGCAGCCTTGAGACCCGCGAGGCACGCCCAGATTTCCTGCCGCACCAGAGGTGCCAGCCCCTCGGTGGCTTCGTCGAGGACCAGGAGTTTGGGGTTGGTCATCAGGGCACGGCCCACAGCGAGCATCTGCTGCTCGCCGCCCGAAAGCTGGTTGCCCGCGCTTTCCAGCCGCGGGGCGAGCGCCGGGAACAGATCCATCACCTTGTCGAAATTCCAGTTCTCGCCTGCGCCATCGGCACGCGGGCGCGCCGTGGCGATCAGGTTTTCGCGTACCGAGAGATTGGGGAAAATCTGGCGACCCTCAGGCACCAGGCCGATTCCGGCCTGCGCCACCTTGTGGGACGGCAGGCCGTAGATCCCCAGACCATCGAACATGATCCGCCCGCGATCCGGGCGCAGGATACCCATCAGCGCGCGGATGGTCGTGGTCTTGCCCATGCCGTTGCGGCCGAGCAGGGTCACCACCTCCCCGGCGCCGATACTGAAATCCATGCCGAACAGAACCTGGCTCTCGCCATAGGAGGCTTCCAGACCGCGCACCTCAAGCATCAGGCGATCTCCTCTTCGCCCAGATAGGCTTCACGCACATCGGGGTCGTTGCGGATCGCGTCAGGGCTGCCGGTCGCGATCACCTTGCCATAGACCAGCACCGTGATGCGGTCGGCCAGTGCAAACACCGCGTCCATGTCGTGCTCGACCAGCAGCATGGTGTAGTCACCCTTGAGCCCGCGCAGGAAAGCAATCATCCCCTGGCTTTCTTCCGGTCCCATGCCGGCCATCGGCTCATCGAGCAGCAGAAAGGACGGCTCGGTCGCCAGTGAAATCGCTATTTCGAGCTGCCGCTGTTCGCCATAGGCAAGGTCACCGGCGCGCAGATCCATGCGTTCGCCCAGCCCCACCCGTTCGAGCAGGGCGCGCGCCGGGTCGATCAGGCTGGTATCACCTGAGACCGGCCTCCAGAACCGGAAGCTGTGGCCCTGACACGCCTGCACCGACAGCATGACGTTTTCCAGCACCGAGAAATCCCGGAAGATGCTGGTGATCTGATAGGAACGCGCCAGCCCTGCCTTGACCCGGGCGGGGGCCGACATGCGGGTGATGTCGCGGCCGTTGAACCGGATGCGTCCGGCATCGGGACGCATCATCCCCGCGAGCAGGTTCACCAAAGTCGTCTTGCCGGCACCATTGGGGCCAATCACCGCATGGAGTTCGCCTTTGGTCACCGACAGGGACAGATTGTCCGTCGCGGTCAGGCCGCCAAAGGCCTTTATGAGGCCCTCGGCCTCCAGAACCGTATCGCGCATCGCGTCACCCACGGCGCACACCCCGCGAGAGCAGTCCGGCGATTCCGCCCCGAGCAAACAGCACCACCAGCACGAGGAACGGCCCGAAGATGATGTGCCAGTGATGGGTCCAGCCCGCGAGAAGTTCCGAGAGCATCAGGAAGACAAATGCGCCGGTCACCGGCCCGAACAGGGTGGACATGCCGCCGAGCACGACCATGAAGATCAGCTCACCCGAGCGGGGCCAGTTCATCATGTCGGGCGAAATGAACCCTTCGAGATTGGCCTGCAGCAATCCCGCGATGCCGCACATCATGCCGGCAATCACGAAGGCGGTCAGACGATAGCGGTAGGTGGCCACGCCGATGGATTCGACCCGCGCATCGTTGGATTTGGCAGCACGCAACACCACCCCGAATCGGGAGTTCACCAGCCGCCAGCTGACCAGGACGCTGGCCACCAGCACGGCAAAGATCGTGTAGTACATGGTCATCTTGTCCTGGAGCGAGAAGAACGAGACGCCGAAGTCACTGCGCGCGAGGATGTTCAGGCCATCATCGCTGCCATAGCGTTCGGCACTGACGGCCAGGAAGAAGATCATCTGGGCAAGCGCCAGGGTGATCATGATGAAATAGACCCCCCGGGTGCGCAGGCTGATCGCCCCGAAGATCAGCGCAACCAGCCCGCTGATGCCGATGGCGAGCGGCCACTGGATCCAGGCACTCTCCACGCCGTGAAAGGCCAGAATACCGACCGTATAGCCCCCGATCCCCAGATACACCGCATGGCCAAAGCTGATCAGCCCACCATAGCCGATGATGAGGTTCAGGCTGACTGCCGCGATGGCCCAGATCATGATCCGGGCAAAGACGGTGATGTAGAAACTCTCCCCGATCAGCGGCGCGACGAAGGGCGTCAGGGCGAAGATGACCAGCACCAGCGCGGTGAACATGTTCGCGGGATTGCGGAGCGGCGTGAACAGGCTCATCCGCCAGCCCCCTTGGGCGGGAAAAGCCCCTGAGGCCGGAAAAACAAGATCGCGGCCATCAGGATATAGATCAGCATCGAGGACACCGCCGGACCGGCAGATTCCGCGGCATTAGACGGCATGAAAAACAGCAGGATATCATCGAGGAAGGACCGCCCGAGGGTGTCGATCAGCCCGGTCACGATGGAGGCGATGAACGCGCCACGGATCGAACCGATCCCGCCGACCACGATCACCACGAAGGCGAGGATCAGCACGTCCTCGCCCATGCCGATGGCGGCCTGGGTGATCGGCGTGATGATCAACCCGGCCAGCCCGGCCAGCACGGCACCGATCCCGAACACCAGGGTGAAGAGTTTGGGAATATTGACACCCAGCGCACCGGCCATGGTGCGGTTCGACGCGCCGGCGCGGATCAGCATGCCGATCCGCGTCTTGCCCACCAGCAGGTACAAGCCGAACGCGACAAGCAGCCCGACAATGATGGTGAAGATCCGGTAGACCGGATAGGTGATCCCGAAGCCCAGCGCGACGACCCCGTCGAGCCAGGAGGGCAATGGCACGACAAGGCCCTCCGGCCCCCAGATCAGGCGGACGGCTTCGTTGAAGAACAGAATCAGCCCGAAGGTGGCGAGCACCTGATCGAGATGGTCGCGCGGATACAATGTCCGCAGGGTCGTCATCTCGACGACGATCCCGATCACCAGCATCGCCGGGATCATCAGAAGCACGCCCAGCACGAAGGAGCCGGTCAGCAGGGCAATCGTGCCTCCGACAAAGGCGCCGATCATGAACAGCGACCCATGGGCCAGATTCACCAGATCCATGATCCCGAAGACAAGCGTCAGCCCGGCAGCCATCAGGAACAGGATGATCCCGAGCTGAAAGCCGTTCAGAACTTGTTCGGTGAGAAGGACGTAATCCATTGTGTCTGGGTAATCAGGCTGAAGCCGACATGCAAGCGGGGATGCCCAAGCACCCCCGCCAGTACGTCAATCGAAGAACCCTTTATCAGGGCATCTTGCACTGGCTGGCATAGGGGTCCTGATGGTCTTTCAGAATCACCCGGCCCACAGCCGTCGTCCAGTCGCCGTTGTCATCCGTGACCACGGTGCGTTCATAGAAATTCTGGATCGGGAAATGGTTGTTGCCCATCCGGAAGGGGCCGCGCACGGACGGGAAATCGGCCTTTTCCAGTGCGACGCGCATACCGTCAGTGTCCAGCACATCGCCCTTCACCGCCTCGATGGCCGACTTTATATACATGATCGAGTCATAGCTCTGGGCGGCAAAGTAGGACGGATAGCGGCCGTATTTGGCCTGGAAATCCGCAACGAACTTCCGGTTGGCCTCATTGTCCATATCGGGCGCCCAGAACTGGGTCATCTTGGTGCCGAGAACCGCTTCCATATTGGCCTTCTGGAACAGCGGCAGGCTGATCGAATCCAGCGTGAAGACCGAGTACAGCGGCACTTCGCCTGACAGGCCCGCCTGCTGATACTGCTTGATGAAGGCCGGTCCGGCCGGGCCCGGATAGAAGGTGAAGACCCCATCGGGTTTGGCAGCCTTGATCTTGGACAGCTCGGCCGACCAGTCGCGCTGGGATGGCCAGACGGTCATATCCTTGCCGATGATCTTGCCCTTGAAGGTGCGTTCCACGCCCGCGACCATGTTCTGACCGGCCGCATAGTTCGGGGCGACGAGGTAAATCGATTCGACCCCGACCTGATTGAGCAACTCGCCCATCGCCATGGGGGTCTGGTCGTTCTGCCAGGCGATGTTGAAGAAATTCTCATGGCACTGGGCACCGGCCAGCTGCGCGGGACCGGCATTGGCGCTGATCAGGATCTTGCCTTCGTTCAAGACGACCGGGGCGGATGCCAGCAGGACGTTCGACCAGATATATCCGGCAACGATGTCTACATTGTCGCTGAGGATCAGGCGCTCGGTGGCCTGCTTGCCCTTCTGGGAGTTGAACTCGTCATCGGCGTAGATGATCTCGACATCAAGCCCGCTCATCTTGCCGCCGATATGTTCGACCGCCAGATCGACCGCGTCCCGCATGTCCTTGCCGATGACGGCCGCCGGGGTGGTCAGGGTCGTGACAAAGCCGATCTTGACCTTGTCGGCGGCTGCGGGGCTTGCCAGAAGCGCCAACAAAGCTGCCGATCCCAATAATTTTTTCAGCATTTCAAAATCCTCCCAGAATTATTGACTCCATTCGACCACAACCCCGCACAGAAGAAAAGCATCGGCCGCGTAAGCCTTTCGCATTACGAGGGAATTCAGGTCGGACGCGTAAAGAACCCACCCTCCGCCGCGAGGCGTTCGAGCAATGGTGAAGGGTCCCAGTGCTTTCCGTGTTCGGCGTGGAACTGCTGCACCCGAGCATGGATTTTCGCGAGCCCGATCTCGTCTGCCGTGTACATGATCCCGCCCCGCCAGCGCGGATAGGCAAACCCGTACAACCACATCACATCGATATCCGAAGCCCGCGCGGCAATGCCCTCATCAAGAATTTTTGCCCCTTCGTTGATCGCCGCGTAGAGGCAGCGTTCGCGGATTTCGTCATCGGAGATGTCACGGCGTTCGGTGCCCTGCTCGCGTGCCACTTCGATGGCGATGGCCTCGGTTTCAGGATCGGGGACCGGGTTTCGCCCGCCATCCTCATAGCGGTACCAGCCCTTGCCGGCCTTGATCCCGAAACGCCCGAGCTCGCACATCCGGTCGGCAAGGTGCATGTAGCGCGCGTCAGGGTCGCGCTGCCCGGCGAGCGACTGACGCATCCGCCAACTGACATCGAGCCCGGACAGGTCGCTGACCGCCAGCGGCCCCATGGGCATACCCAGCCCGGTCAACACCGCATCCACCTGCGCTGGGGCTGCCCCTTCCTCCACCAGAAAGGTCGCCTCGCGAACCAGCGGCAGGCGCGACCGGTTGGCAATGAACCCATGACAAACCCGGGCCAGCACCCCGACCTTGCCGGTCACACGCGCCAGCGCCATACCCGTTGCAATCGCGTCCGGGGCCGCCTTGGCCGGACGAACGACTTCCAGCAGACGCATGGCATTGGCGGGTACGAAGTAATGCAGGCCGATCACATCCGCTGGGCGGTTGGTAACAGCGGCTATCGCGTCGATATCCATATAGGAGGTATTCGTCGCCAGAACCGCACCGGGCTTTGCAACAGCGTCGAGTTTGGCGAAAATTTCCTTCTTCACGTCGAGGTCTTCAAAGGCGGCCTCGACGATAAGGTCAGCCGCGCCGAGCTCGTCAAACCCGACCGCGCCGGTGATCCGAGCCAGCCGGCGCTCTTTCTCGGCTTCGTCAATCCGGCCGCGCCGAACCATCCCGTCATAGAGCTTTGCGATCTCGGCCAGACCGGTGTCGATTGCCTCCTGGGAAGTTTCCACCACGGTCACCGGCAGGCCCGAATCCGCCAGACTGACGGCAATCCCGCGCCCCATGGTGCCCGCGCCGATCACGCCGGCATTGGCAATCGCGCGCTGCGCGATATCCTTCCCGATATCGGGAATTTTTGCAGTTTCCCGTTCGGCAAAAAAGGCGTAACGCAGTGCCCGGGACTGGTCGCTGTTCTTGCAGGTCTCGAACCGCTTGCGATCGGCCTGTACAGCATCGGGATAGGGCATGAGCATGCCGTCGAGCACGCTGTCGATGGCCTGATGGGGCGACTCCTGCCCGCGCATCCGGTGATTGGCGAGATCGCGATACTTCGCGATGGTCGCCGCGTGGTCGTCCGGCGAACCGATGCCGCCGCGCGGTTCGCTGGAAATCCGCCTCGGGGTGCCGTCGGCAAGAATCTTTTCCGCAAATGCCACCGCGCCCGAACGCAAATCACCCTCGATGATCGCATCGACAATCCCGTAGTCTTTGGCCTTGTGCGCACCGACGGGCTTGCCCAGCACGATCAGTTCAAGCGCGTGATCCAGCCCCGCCACCCTGGGCAGGCGCTGGGTGCCTGCCGCACCGGGGAAAATCCCCAGATTGACCTCGGGCGTGCCCATCCGCGCGCTCGGGCTCGCGACCCGGAAATGGCACCCCAATGCCAGTTCCAGCCCGCCACCGAGCGCCGTCCCATGGATCGCCGCAACAACCGGTTTTTCGATGGTATCGAGATGGTCCACCACGCCAATCAGATGTGGCTCGCGGGTCGGCTGGTCGAATTCCCGGATATCGGCCCCCGCCGGAAAGGTCCGCCCCATCCCGATGATCACGATGGCATCGACAGCGTCATCGGCAGCCGCGCGGTCAAGCTGGCGCATCAACCCCTCGCGCACGCCGATTCCCAGCGCGTTGACCGGTGGGTTGTCGATGGGCAGAATTGCCACACGGCCTTCGGTTTCATAGCCGACGAGATCACTCATTTTCATCCCCTTATTCGGGCACCGGTTCGTGGATTTCCCCCGCCCGCGCTTCTGTGGCGGACATGATGCGCAGCCCGGTCCGTCCGGTCAAATGGAGCAGTGTTTTGGCAAAATATTCCCACCCCGATGCCTTCCTCGAACTGGTCGGCAAGGAAATTGTCGTCAGTGACTGGCACACGATCACGCAATCCCAGATCGACCAGTTCGCCCAAGCCACGGGCGATCACCAGTGGCTGCATGTGGACACCGCGCGCGCGGCAAAGGAGATGCCCGACGGCAAGACCATCGCGCATGGGTTTCTGGTGCTTTCGCTGATCCCCGGCATGGCGGCTGAGCTTGGCGATGTCGACAATCTCAACAACACGATCAATTACGGCCT
>JAURLR010000305.1 GCA_030831135.1 Alphaproteobacteria bacterium | reverse complement strand
CCGACCGAACCGGCCTGTACCGGCAACGTCATCGCCGCCACACCCATGAGGGCGGTGTCCCCGAGAAGAATCTGTTTGAACATACCTAATACCACCAGAGCAGTGCTCTTATTTGGGGCCTGCAGAATTGAAAGCCCGCTCGTTGAACTCCGGCACTGTTTAGAAGGTGAATATGACATGGCGGTTTCAGGGCTTGGTCAATCTAACACAAACCGACATATTCATGCGCTGTGTTGCTGTTTGGCAACAGTTTCGAAAACCGCTCTTTCCCGTTGCGTCATCACGTTCGGTTGTCGCACCAGAATGCGTCTGCTATACGCCGCGCTCGCAAAGAGAATTCATTTGGAGAATGTCGATGTCATCTGCAGCCGATACGAACGCCGCTGACGGCGATTATATAGTCGCCGATATTTCACTGGCCGAATGGGGCCGCAAGGAACTCAATCTTGCAGAAGTCGAAATGCCGGGCCTGATGGCCATCCGTGAGGAGTACGGCAAGGATCAGCCGCTCAAGGGTGCGCGCATTGCCGGTTCGCTGCACATGACGATCCAGACCGCCGTCCTGATCGAGACCCTTGAGGCTCTGGGCGCAGATGTGCGCTGGGCTTCCTGCAACATCTATTCAACCCAGGATCATGCTGCAGCCGCGATCGCGGCCAAGGGCACACCGGTCTTCGCGGTCAAAGGTGAAACCCTTGAAGAATACTGGGATTATGCCCACCGCATCTTCGATTGGTCGGATGGTGGCGTGCCGAACATGATCCTCGACGATGGTGGCGATGCCACGATGCTTGTTCATCTTGGCAAGCAGGCGGAAACCGATCCGTCCGTTCTCGACAATCCCGAAAACGAGGAAGAAGAGGCCGCCTACGCCTCGATCCGCAAGCGTCTGGCCGAACAGCCGGGCTGGTATTCGAAAGTGGCCGCAAGCCTCAAGGGCGTGACCGAAGAAACCACGACCGGTGTGCATCGGCTGTATGAAATGGCGCAGAAGGGCACGCTGCTCTTTCCCGCCATCAACGTGAACGATTCCGTGACCAAGTCGAAGTTCGACAATCTTTATGGTTGCCGGGAGAGCCTTGTGGACGGCATTCGCCGCGGCACCGATGTCATGATGTCGGGCAAGATCGCGGTTGTCGCGGGCTATGGCGAAGTCGGCAAGGGCTCGGCCGAGTCCCTGCAGAATGCGGGTTGTCGCGTTCTGGTGACGGAGGTCGACCCGATCTGTGCATTGCAGGCGGCCATGGAAGGCTATGAAGTCGTCACCATGGAAGCGGCTGCGCCACGCGGCGATATCTTCGTCACGGCGACGGGCAATGTCGATGTCATCACCGTTGAACATATGCGCGCCATGAAGGACCGCGCGATTGTCTGCAATATCGGACATTTCGATTCCGAAATTCAGGTCGGCGCGCTGAAGAACTTCAAGTGGCAGAACATCAAGCCGCAGGTCGATGAGATCGAGTTTCCCGACGGCAAGCGCATGATCCTGCTGTCGGAAGGACGCCTGGTGAATCTCGGAAACGCCACCGGACATCCCAGCTTCGTGATGAGCATGTCCTTTGCAAATCAGGTTCTGGCGCAGATCGAGCTTTGGAACAACCCCGGCAATTACGGGCTCGATGTTTACGTCCTGCCCAAGCATCTCGATGAGAAGGTTGCAATGCTGCATCTCGCCAAGGTCGGCGCCGCACTGACCAAGCTCACCGAAAAACAGTCGAATTATCTCGGGATTCCCGCTGCGGGCCCGTTCAAGAACGACGCGTATCGCTACTAGAGTTTCGAAAGCTGACGATAGCGGTCAACTGCGCGGTTCAACCGACGCAGGCAAAGCACTAGAGTTGTCCGGATAATGTCGTGCCGGGACCGTTTTGGGTCCCGGTACGGCCCGAACTCTTGGTCAAACCTGCGAAACGGCAGCTGGTGTCAACGGAAACACTGATCCTTGTTATTGCAGCGGTTGCGGGCGCATCCGCGATCTTCGGCTTTGCGCTCTGCCGTGCCGGCGAGGCCCGCAAGCTTGCCCGGTCACGCGAAGGTCAGGCCCGGCTCGAATCGATCCTGGCGACTGTACCCGGGGGCTTTCTGACATGGGATGGGGATGGTGAATCCGTTCTCTCCGATGGCCTGTGCGCCATGCTTCCCGAGGGCGCGGAAGGTCTGGATGATTTCTTTCAGAAGTTCGGGGACTCCGACACCCAGTATCTCGGGCGTCTGATCGAAGGCTTGCGCATGCGGGGCGAAGAATTCTCGCTCACCTTGCTGACCATCGATGCGGGCCAGGCCTTGCGGATTGACGGTCGTCGCGCACGAAGCGCCGTACTGGATGTACTTTGGGTCGCCGATGTCACGAACGAAACCGCGATCCAGTCTGACACGGCGATCCAGCTGACGGCAGCCCAGGTCGAACGTGACGGCTATCGCGCCATGCTCGATGCCCTGCCGTTCATGGTTTGGCGACGCGGCCGGGACCTGACCCTGGCACAGGTGAACAAGGCTTATGTGGACGCCATTCATCCCGGCGAAGACGATGAAGAGCCCCGCGCGTCCGAACTGGATGATGTCGAGGCGGTTGCCGAAACCCAGATCGCGGCGCGAGCCCGTTCGAGCGGCCTGACCCAGTCGGAAAGCCGCCATATCGTGATCGGCGGGGAGCGGCGTCTGCTCGAATTCAACGAAGTCCCGACAGGCGAGATGGGTGTCGTCGGCTATGCGATGGACTTCACCCAGCTCGAAGATGTCCAGCAGGAACTGTCCAGCCATATCGCGGCGCAAAGCGATGTTCTCGAGAATCTGGCGGTTGCGGTTGCGATTTACGGATCGGACACCCGCCTGAAGTTCTACAACAGCGCCTATGCCCGGCTCTGGGACGCCGACAGCAAGTGGCTCGATACCGAACCAACCCTGGGAGACGAACTCGAGAAGCTGCGCGAGCGGCGTCTGGTGACCGAGGAAGTGGATTTTCGGGCCCACAAGCACGAACAGATTTCGCTCTTTACCTCGCTGATCGCCCCGACCGAGACGCTTGTCCATCTGCCCGACGGGAAGACGCTGTTCAAGCGGGTTTCACCACACCCCCTGGGTGGTCTGATGTTCACCTATGAGGATGTCACCGATCGGCTGACCATGGAGGCACAGTACAACACGCTGATCGAGGTCCAGCGCCGCACGCTCGACAATCTCTATGAGGGTGTTGCGCTGGTCGGGCCGGATGGTCGCCTCAAGCTGTGCAACTCGGCCTTTGGACGGTTGTGGCAGTTGAGCGAGGCGGATCTGGCGGGCGAGCCGCAGATCAACGATCTGATCGAAAAAGCGCAGCATTTCTATGCTGTCGATAGCGATGAGGAATGGGGCACCCTGCGCAAGGAGATTCGCGGGCGTCTGATGTCGCGCGAGCCGGCATCGGGAAACCTCGAACGGACCGACGGAACCGTCCTGCAATATGCCGGGGTTCCGTTGCCCGACGGCATGATGCTGATGACCTATTTCGATGTTTCGGATTCGGACCGGGTGGAGCGTGCCCTGCGTGAGCGCAACGAGGCGCTGGAGGAGGCCGACCGACTCAAATCCGAGTTTGTGGCGAATGTGTCCTATGAGTTGCGGACCCCGCTCAACACCATTATCGGCTTTGCCGAAGTTCTGCATGGAGACATGTTCGGGACCCTCAACGAACGGCAGAGCGAGTATATTGGTGGTATCCTGGAGGCCAGTGAGGCCTTGCTGGAGCTGATCAATGATATCCTCGATCTTGCGACCATCGAGGCGGGCTACATGACGCTCGACCGGGTGCAGTTCGATGTGCACACCATGATGGCCGGCGTGTTCGGCCTCAACCGTGAGCGCGCGCGGGTGAAGGAGCAGCGGCTGGTCCTCGATTGCGCCCCCGATATCGGCATGATGATTGCCGATGAGCGGCGTCTCAAGCAGGTCCTGTTCAACCTGACCAGCAACGCGATCAAATTCACACCCGAACAGGGTGTCATCCGGCTGGCTGCCGCGCGGGATGAAGGTGATGTCGTGTTCAGTGTGGTCGATACCGGAATTGGCATCCATGAAGATCAGCATGAGCGTGTCCTCGAAAAGTTCGAACGCGGCAATCGTCCCCGCGGGCGTCAGTCCGGAGTCGGAGCTGGTCTGGGACTCAGCCTGGTGAAAAGCTTGGTGGAACTGCACGGTGGCGACGTCGCACTGACGTCATCCCTGAACGAAGGCACGGCGATCATCTGCCGGCTGCCGGCTGCCCCGAAATCCAGCAGCGACCCCGGGACCGATACAGACGCCGATGTCCCGGCATGACGGCCGATGAGCACCCGATGATGCCGGAGGCCCAACCCGTCACGCGAAGCCTCCCGCTTCCCGATGAAGCGGCCACGCTGGCGCTTGGCGCCGCAATCGCCGGTCTATTGCGGCGGGGAGATCTCCTGACCTTGTCGGGTGATCTCGGCGCGGGAAAAACCACATTGTCGCGGGGCGTGCTGCGGGGGCTGGGTCATGCCGGTCCTGTCCCCAGCCCGACCTTTACGCTGGTCCAGCATTATGAGACCGAGCGTCTGGCGCTCGCGCATTTTGACCTTTACCGGCTGGCTGCGCGGGACGAGATTTTCGAACTGGGTTTTGACGACGCCCTGCATGAGGGCGTTGTGCTGGTCGAGTGGCCTGAAATTCTCGGTGAAGGGCTTCCGGCGGACCGGCTTGCGGTTCGGTTGGAGGATTCGGGCACCGGGCGGTTGGCGCAGATGACCGGATTTGGTGACTGGGCGGCGCGGCTGCGCGCATTGGCTGTCTGAGGCTGGTCATGGCGCTTCCTGCATCGGGCCTTTATTCCATCGCCGCGCATCGGCCGTTCCTCGAGGATCTTGCCGCGCAAGTGCTTGAGGGATGTGATCTGAACGCCGATCCCCTGGCCCTGTCGCGGATGACGGTTCTTCTGCCAACCCGGCGGGCCTGCCGGGCCTTGCAGGAAACCTTTCTGAGACTGTCCGAGGGTCGCGCGCTCGTCCTGCCACGGATGATCCCGATCGGGGATATCGACGAGGATGAATTGCAGATCACGGAAGCCGGTGACGGGTTTCCCGGGGCGTTTGCGGAGATCCCGCCCGCGATGCCCGAGCTGCGCCGCCGTTTGCTCCTCGCCCGGGAGCTGCAGGACCGGGCCGGTGATACGTCGCACCCCCTTGCCGTGGATCAGGCGACCGAGCTTGCAGCCGAACTCGGCCGTCTGCTCGATCAGGTCCAGACCGAGCGGCTTGATTTTTCGGCCCTTGGCGGACTGGTGCCCGATGAATACGCCGAACACTGGCAACAGACCCTCGCGTTTCTTCAGGTTCTGACCGATATCTGGCCTAAGCGGCTTGCGGCCGATGATGTTGTGGACCCTGCCGCGCGCCGGAATCTGTTGCTCGAAGCCCGGATCGAGGCGTGGAAAAGGAATCCGCCGACCGGCCCCGTCATTGCGGCGGGCAGTACGGGCAGCATTCCCGCGACGGCGGACCTGCTGGCTGTGGTGGCAGAGCTGGAAGCGGGCTATGTGGTCCTGCCGGGCCTGGACCGGGTGCTCGATGATCTGTCCTGGGACAGTCTGGAGGCCACCCATCCGCAATTCGGGCTGCACCAGCTTCTTGAGCGTCTGGGCCGGTCGCGCGCGCAGGTGCGTGAATGGCCGGCGCTGGCAGACAGGCCGTCCGCCGGGGCGGCCCGGATGCGGCTTGTTTCGGAGGCCTTGCGTCCGGCGGCCACCACCGAATCGTGGCGCGAGGAGCGCGGCATGGTGGCCGCGCAATCGCTGGACGGGGTGATCCGGATGGATGCCCGCGAACCCCATGAGGAGGCCGGCGCCATCGCGCTGGTCCTGCGTGAGGTGCTGGAGACGCCGGGGCGGACGGCGGCGCTGGTTACATCCGACCGTACATTGGCGCGACGTGTGACCTCTGCGCTGGCCCGCTGGGGCGTGACCATTGATGACAGTGCGGGTGTGCCGCTGGCTGAAACCCCGCCGGGCGCATTCCTTCGCCATGTGGTGCGTGCGGTTCACGAGCATATGTCGCCCGTCCCCCTGCTGGCCGTTCTCAAGTACCCGGTGGTGGGCCGCGTGGGTGGTGTTGCAGGTTCGCTCGAACGTCTGGTGCTTCGCGGTCCCCGGCCTGCAGAAGGATTTGCGGGCCTGCGCGGTGCAGCCGAACGGCGGCGAGAGAACGAACGGGAGGACGACGCAGCGCGCCACACCGACCTCTGGCCCGAAATTCTGGATGCCATCGATCATCTCGACCGGATATCCGAACCGATGGTGGACGCCTTCACAAGGCCAACCATGTCGCTGCCCGAACTGGTGCGCGCCCATGTGGAATTTGCCGAAGCGCTGGCGGCAACCGATTCGGAGTCCGGGGCGGATCGGCTATGGGCAGGTGATGCGGGCGAGGCGCTTGCCGGGTTCGTGGCCGAACTGGTCGAATATGGCGGCGCCCTGGGCCCCATCGCACCGGCGCGTTATGCTGCGCTGCTGGAAGCGCTGCTGGCCGGACGGGTGGTGCGCCCGCGCTATGGCATGCACCCGCGTCTGTCGATCCTGGGGCCGCTGGAGGCGCGTCTCCAGCGCCACGACCTGATGGTTCTTGCGGGTCTGAACGAAGGCAGCTGGCCCGGTGAGGCCAATGTGGACCCGTGGATGGGCCGCCCCATGCGGGCCGATTTCGGCCTGCCGCCGCCCGAACGCCGGATTGGCCTGAGCGCACATGATTTCGTTCAGGGGTTTTGTGCCCGGAATGTGGTGCTGACCCGGTCTGAACGGGTTGATGGTGCGCCGACCATTCCGTCGCGCTGGCTGACGCGTCTGGATGTCGCCATTGCGGCGCTGGATGTGGAAAACAGTGCGCGTGTCGCGGCGGATGGCGAGAAATATCTGCGCTGGTGGCGCGAGCTCGACGGTCCACCCGAAACGCGCGATGGGCTGGCGACGGATGTTCGCCCCCGCCCCACACCGCCGGTCTCTGCGCGGCCCGACAGGCTGTCGGTGACGCAGATCGAAACCTGGATGCGGGATCCCTATTCGATCTATGCCCGCGAAATTCTCAAACTGCGCGCATTGGACCCGATCGATCAGGCCGTTGATGCGGCGACCTATGGCTCCCTCATGCACCGGATCTTCGACCGGTTCCTGCAGGCCTATCCGGAAGGTGACCTGCCTGCCGGAGCCCATGGACATCTGATCGAGATCGGTGACGAGGTGCTCGGCGGGTATCGCAGCATGCCGGCTGTGTGGACGTTCTGGTGGCCGCGGTTCCGGCGCATCGCCGGGTGGTTCATCGAGACCGAGGCGCGACGCCGCGCGGTGGTCCGGAAAATTCATGCCGAAGTCAGTGGTGCGATCACCATACCAACCTCTCAGGGTGCGTTCCGGCTGGTTGCCCGCGCCGACCGGATTGACGAGCTTGTCGATGGCGGGATCGCGGTGATCGATTTCAAGACCGGGGCCCCACCCAGCAAGAAAGAAGTGATGGCCGGGTTTGCGCCCCAATTGCCGCTCGAAGCGGCGATGATCAGCCGGGGTGGTTTCCCCGATGTGCCTGCCGGGGATATCTCCGAGCTGGCCTTCTGGCGCTTGTCGGGCGGGCGTGAGCCGGGCGCGATCAGTCCGGCTGCCGATGATGCGGCCACCGTGGCGGTGGAGGCCTATGCCGGGCTGGTGGCGCTGGTCGCGAAGTTCGACAACGCTGCAACCCCATATGAGGCGCGGCCGCGCCCTGACAAGGCGCCCAAATACTCCGACTATGAACATCTGGCGCGCGTCCGGGAGTGGTCGACGGCCGGTGATGGCGACGGGGAGGCGAGCAGTTGAGCGGTCCCAATTTCGATCCGGTCCAGCTCGCGCGTGTCGTGGAGCGTCAGCGCGAGGGTGCGGATGCACACGCCCATGCCTGGGTCTCGGCCTCTGCGGGAGCAGGTAAGACACGGGTGTTGCGCGACCGGGTACTGCGCCTGTTGATGGCCGGGGTGCGCCCCGAACGGATTTTGTGCCTGACCTTCACCAAGGCGGCGGCGGCGGAAATGTCGCGGCGGATCAACGAGGAGCTTGGCAAATGGACTGTCGCTGAGGATTCCAGGCTCCACCAGATGCTCGAAGAGCTGTACGGCGCACCGCAGGAATCCGGGATGTTGGTGCGGGCGCGGCGGTTGTTTGCGCGGGTGCTCGATGCCCCGGGCGCAATGAAGATCATGACGATCCATTCCTTCTGTCAGTCGGTGCTGCGGCGCTTTCCGCTGGAAGCAGGCGTGGTGCCCCATTTTCAGGTGATGGAGGACCGTGACGCGGGCGAGATGCTCGAAGATGCCAAGGCCGATCTGTTGCTGGCCGCAAGCGATCCGTCCCGTCCGCTCCACGATGCTGTCGCCGAGCTTGCTGCGCGCGTCCACGAGGTTCTTTTTCCCGAGTTGCTGGGCGCTGTGGCCCGCGCCCGGCGCCAGTTTGCCGAACTTCTCAATGACGCCGGTGGTGTCCCGGGCGCACGGGGACGGCTGGCAGCGTTTCTCGGGATCGATCCGGACATGTCCGAAGCCGAGATGCTGGCGCAGGCCTGCGATGACGCGACGGCAGACGTGGCGGGCTTACGGCGCGTCGTTGCCGCGCTGGCCGAAGGCTCGAAGGGCGATCAGGACCGTGCAGCGATCATTGCGGCCTGGCTGTCGGCCGACGAGACGCGGCGGGTGGGCATGATTGCGGCCTATACGGAAGCCTATATCACCAAGGCGGGCGATATCCGGAAGACGCTGGCCACCAAGCCGGTCATCAAGGGACTTCCCGAGGCGGCCGAGATTCTGGGGCGCGAGGCCGAACGTCTGCTGGTGCTGCGGGAGCAGATGCGAAAGGCCAATCTGCTGGCGGCGAACACGGCACTTCTGCATGTGGCCGAGGCGCTGACCACGCTGTATGAGGCGCGCAAGCGGGGACGGGGTCGTCTGGATTATGACGATCTGATCTGGCGGACCCGTGATCTGCTGCGCGGTGATGGCGCGGCTGCCTGGGTGTTGTTCAAGCTCGATGGCGGTATCGATCATGTCCTGATCGACGAAGCGCAGGACACCAATCCCGAGCAATGGGATGTGGTGGGGGCGCTGGTCGAGGAATTCTTCGCTGGGATCAGTGCCCGGGACGAGTCTCTCGAAAGCCTTGGCCTGCCCGAACGCAGCGTTTTTGCGGTGGGCGACGTGAAACAGTCGATCTACAGCTTTCAGGGGGCCGAACCCCGGCGGTTCCGCGAAATGCGGGATTACCTCAACGCCCGGGCCGAGGCGGCAAAGGGGCGCTGGCGGAACGTCGCACTGGATTTCTCGTTCCGGTCCGCCCGCCCGGTGCTCGAAGCTGTCGACAAGGTGTTTTCCCCCGCCGAGGCCCGCGCCGGCGTTGTCGATGAGAGCGAAGGTGATTTGCGCCACACCCCCTTGCGTGAGGTCGATGCGGGACGGGTCGAGATCTGGCCGGCGATTGTGTCGGAGAAGCCCGAGGAGCCCGAGCCCTGGAAGCCGCCGGTCGACCCGGTCTCGGTCCCCGGTGCCATGGACAAGCTGGCCGGATTGGTAGCGCGTCAGATCAGCGACTGGCTGGAGAATGACGAGCAATGCCTGCCCGATTTCCAGGGCGACTGGTGCCGGGCGCACGGCGACGGGCTGCTGGCGCTGGTGATGCTGTATGG
>JAURLR010000304.1 GCA_030831135.1 Alphaproteobacteria bacterium | reverse complement strand
GACTATTATCGGGCAAACTTCAAGCCTTCGGCGTCTCTCGCCGCACCGAAAGCCAGCGCAGCGGCGTTCGTGATCTGCGCCGAGACAAAGGAAGAGGCCGAGCATCTGGCGGCCAGCCGGGACTACTGGCGCATGAAGCTACAATACGGCCAGCATCTCCCCTATCCGCCGCCCGAAGAGGCGTTGGCCTATCCCTACAATGCGCAGGAAAAGCGTATCGTCGAGGCCAACAAGGCGAACCGTTTCACCGGCGATCCGGATTCCCTGAAAGAAGAGCTCACGGCGTTTGCCGATGAGAACGGGATTGATGAGCTTGTTATTCTCACGATCACCTACGACTTTGAGAAACGCATGCGGTCCTACGAATTGCTGGCCGATGTTTTTGAGCTGAGCCGCCACGAAGAAGCGGCCTGACACGAAAAATTCACAGGGTGACGACGCACAACCGCACACAGGAGAGCGGAAGATGAGTGATATGGACCATTCGGGCCGCGGCGCGGTCGTTACTGGATCAACAAGCGGGATCGGGCTGGACGTGGCACGCAAGCTGGCGCGTGCCGGTGCGAATGTCATGCTGAATGGCTTTGGGGATGCCAATGCGATCGAGAAGATACGCGCGGGGCTGGCCGACGAATGTGGTGTGACGGTGGGTTATTCGGCAGCCGATCTGTCCGATGGCAGCGCGGCGACCGCCCTGATTGCAGATGCAGAAGCGGCCATCGGCAGTGTCGATATTCTGGTCAACAATGCCGGTATTCAATATGTTGCGCCGATAGATGAATTCCCGCCGGAGAAATGGGAAGCGATCATTTCGATCAACCTCTCCTCGGCGTTCTATACGATTTCGGCGGCGCTCGCCGGTATGAAGGATCGCAACTTCGGGCGCATCATCAACATCGCGTCGGCCCATGGTCTTGTCGCCTCGCCCTACAAGTCCGCCTATGTGGCGGCCAAGCACGGGATGGTAGGCCTGACCAAGACCGTCGCGCTGGAAGTGGCCGAGACGGGCATCACCTGCAACGCGATCTGTCCGGGTTTCGTGCAGACACCGCTGGTC
The DNA here is from genome assembly GCA_030831135.1 of Alphaproteobacteria bacterium. GTDB lineage: Bacteria > Pseudomonadota > Alphaproteobacteria > UBA6615 > UBA6615 > JABJAG01. The sequence goes on along the minus strand of JAURLR010000304.1, from coordinate 9,204 downwards.
GATGGCCAGATTGATGACCAGGCCAAGGCCCATGGCATGTCGCGTGAGGACGTCATCCGCGACATCGTGCTGGCGTCCCAGCCGAGCAAGCGCTTTGTCGAGGTCGAGCACATTGCGGATACCGTGCTGTTCCTGTGTGGTCCCGCCGGGGCCTCCTTCACGGGCGCGGCGCTCTCGATCGATGGAGGCTGGACCGCACGATGAGTGTGGTACCGTCCGAGAAGGAAAAGGGCCCGGCCAAACGGGTCAATCTCGCCCTGCAGGGCGGGGGTGCCCATGGGGCCTTTACCTGGGGCGTGCTCGACCGGCTGCTCGAACACCCGCGTATCGAGATCGAAGGGATCAGCGGCACGAGCGCGGGCGCCATGAACGCGGCCGTGCTGGCCGCAGGCCTGTCGGATGACGGCAATGAAGGCGCGCGGGCGCGGCTCGACGATTTGTGGCGGCAGGTTTCCGATATGGACCGGTTCAGCCCGATCCAGCGGACATTCTGGGAGTGGTTCAATGGCGGCTACAGTCTCGATTACTCGCCGGGTCTGGCTTACATGGAGACCTTGTCGCGCACTTTCTCGCCCTATCAGGTCAACCCGTTCAACTTCAATCCGCTGCGCGGCGTCCTCGAGGATCTGATTGATTTTGACACGGTGCGTCATGCCAGCCGGGTGAAACTGTTCATTTCGGCCACGAATGTGAGCACCGGACGTGCCCGGATTTTCGAGAACCGTGACATGTCGCCCGACGTGCTGATGGCGTCGTCCTGTCTGCCGCAGATGTTTCAGGCTGTCGAGATCGACGGAGAGCATTACTGGGATGGCGGCTATATGGGCAATCCCTCGCTGTTTCCGCTGATTTATGGTGCCGATTCACGCGATGTCATTCTGGTACAGATCAATCCGCTGAATCGTGCGGGCGTACCGAAATCTGCCCGCGACATCCAGAACCGGATCAACGAGATCAGCTTCAATGCGAGCCTGATGCACGAGATGCGCGCGATCCATTTCGTCACTCGTCTGATCCATTCCGGACAGCTTGATGCGGGCGACTACAAGTCGATGCTTATGCACATGATCGAGGCCGAGCATCTGCTCGAAGGTTTCGGAGCCTCCTCGAAGCTCAATGCGGACTGGGACTTCCTGCGGACCCTGCGCGATATCGGGCGTGAGACAGCGGAAACCTGGCTTGTCGCCAACTTCGAAAAACTCGGTGTGGAATCCACGGTCGATCTGCGCGAGCAGTTTCTCTAGCGGGAGCACACATCCCGCCCGGGTTCCCGGTCAGTCCGCGCCGACGCTGAACTTCATCGATGTGTGCGCCTCGATCGCATCCCGTACGTCGGGTCCGAATTTGGCGGCGACCTCTGCGCCAACCGATTTGGCATAGCCCACATCATTCTGGTTGGTGCCAAGGATCACGACGAACAGCAATGCCGTCTCGTCCGAGACATTGCGGAAGGCCCGTGTGACGCCCAGAGGCACGTTGATCATGTCGTGGGGTTCGAGAATCGTGTGGTGCTCGCCCGAATCCCCCCAGCTGACTTCAAACTGGCCGGTCAGGCAGAAGAAAATCTCGTGGGTTTCCATATGGGCATGCAGCATGGGGCCGTCGCCGGGCGGACATTCGGCAATGGTCAGGGAAAGCCCGGGTGGGCCCTTGGCGGCGGTGAACTGGTGCGAGCCCGCGGCATCGCCCGGTGCGAGGAGCGTGTAGAGCGTTTTCGCCGTGAGCATTTCATAGGCTTCGGTCGGGATGCCCAGCGAAGCATAATTGCCCTTCTTGGGCTGCAATTCCTTGAACCGCACGATGTGGTCACGCATGCCGTCCGGGCCGATATCGACTGTTTTCATAATCGTTTCCTCCTGACCCAAATGAAATCACGCAACAGTCCGGGATCGCAAGAGCCGGGACGCGGATGTTTTGCCTGCTGAGATGACAGCTTTGCACCCGTATGGGGTTGCTTAACCTTTCGGCACCATGATGTTGGCCAAACGCGCAGGTGCAGGCTCGCAGATCGGGTTTGTGTCGATGGATCCAGGAAGGAACGAGGCGCTCATGTTTGGAAAACGGCTCATCGCCGGGCTTGGCCTGGCCATGATTGTGGGTACACACGCACATGCCGGTGATGCCCGGCACCTGTCTGTGGCCAGCGGGTTGCCCGTCAACCACGTCGCGCTGAAGATATTCCGCGAACAGTTTCAGGCCGAGATCGAAAAACGTGCAGCGGCGCGCGATCTTGGCCAGATCGTCTGGGACGAAACCCATGCGGGGACATTGTCCCATTTCGGGGGTGTTCTGGAGGCCGTCGAGGATGATCTCGCCATGTTTGCTGTGGTGTCGGTCAACCACGAGACCACGCGCCTGCCGTTGCAGGACATGACCTTTCATGCGCCGTTTACCACCGAATCCTGTTCGGTCGTCGGCAACGCCTATCACGCGATTCATCAGACTCTCGATGGCATGACTGAACCGTTTGCGGCGGCGCGCCAGACCTATCTCGCCGCGATTCCAAGCGACGGATACAATTTCATTTCAACCCGCAAGATACGCAATGCCGCTGATCTGCGCGGCATCCGGATCGGGGTGGTCGATCGTATCGATGGCTGGCTGGATGGCGTGGAGGGAATCCCGGTGCGCCTGCTGCCGGATCTTCTCGCACCCCGGATCGAGGCCGATGCGCTGGCCGGGGCTTTGCTGCCGGATACGGAAATGCAGCGCCTTGCTCTTAAACAACTAGCCGATCACTACACCCGAACGGGGTTCGGTGCGCAGGTGCCATTCGTGATCACGGTCAACACCCGCGCGTTAGAGGCCCTGCCGGCGGCCATCCGCGAGATCGTGCTGGAGACCGCTGAAGATTTTGTTCCCGCTGCGGGAAACGCCTATTGCGCGGCCGGTGCCCAGGCCCTCGAAACTCTCAAGAAACAGGGTATCGCGACAGCCAAGCTGCTGAAAAGTCGGCGGGTCCAGTGGGCAGAGTCGCTGGCGCCGCTGGCACAGGCCTGGGCCCAGGCCAATGATCAGGCGGGCCGCCCGGGCAGTGCCGCCGTTGCTGCCTATATGGAGCATCTCGAAGCGGCCAAGGTGAAGGTGATTCGCGACTGGTCCCTGCCGGCCCCGAAGGGTGCGCTCCGGAAGATGTCACCGCCGCCCAACGAGGTGTCTCAGGCACCAACGAAATAGGCTGCGATTCCGGGAAGCCGCCGGTTTTGCGGTCGCGATCTTCTCGGCCTATAATGCCGCCATCGATTCACCGGGAGAATTGGGATGGCTCAGGACGAGTTCGCTGTCTTCGATGACGGCAATTTTGATGCGCAGGTACTTTCGCGCGACGGGCTGACCGTCGTCGACTTCTGGTCCACTACCTGTGTGCCCTGCAAGCAGCTCAAGAAGGTGCTGGGGCAGGTCGCCGAGGACATGCCGGAAAACGTTGTGATCGGCACGGTGAACGGTGATGAAAATCCCGATCTGCTGGCGCGCTATGGGGTGCGCGGGTTTCCGACGCTTCTGTTCATCAAGGGCGGGGACGTGGTTGCGATGCGCGCCGGCGTGGACCGCAAACAAGTGCTCAAGAAAGTGATCGAAGAACACGCCTGATCGGGCGTATAGTTCTTCCGCATTACGAGGAAACAGGCATGGCCAATATTACGCTGCTCGATATTGAAGAGCTGAAAAAGACCAAGCTCAAACCCTATGTCGAGAAATCGCTCGAACTGCGTGCACCCGATCCGGGCTTCCATGCGGTCATGGGCCACAACATCGACATCGCGGAAAAATTCTATCTTGCCTGGGTCGGGGCCTTCAACGAGGGCGCGCTCAGCCACCGGTTGAAAGAGGTGATTCGCGTCATGCTCTCCCGGATGGCTCATTGCAGCTATTGAGGCAATGTTCGGTCCGCTTCGGCGAAGCGGCAGGGACTTGACGAAACCGCACTCGACGACGGGATCTACAATCACGCGGCCAGTGATGTCTTCACCGATGAGGAGAAGGCGATCATGCGCTATGTGGAAACCCTGGCAACGGACCCGGATTCCTTTGATGATGCGGCATGGGCAGATTTGCGCGCCCATCTCTCGGAAGCCGAGATCGTGGAACTGGGCATGTTCCTGTTCATGAATCTGGGCTTTCACACCTTCTTCGGGACGCTCAAATTCTATCCGATGTTCGCACCGGATGGACGCCTGGTCAGTCAGGAAGAATCCGAGCGCCTGTATGGCGATCGCCCGGAATCCCTGCAAAGCGCGGCGGCGGAATAATGTCACGTATGGAGCCGCTCGATCTGGCGGAGATCAAGGACCCGGAGATTCACGAGTTGGTCGCCCAGTGCGAGGAATTCGGCGTTCCCGATGCGCTGTTTATCGGAATTTTTGCCCGCCAGCCCGAGCAGATGAAGGGCATGGTCCGGGCGATGCTCGCCTCCCACCGGGACGGGGCAATCGATCACAAGCTGAAAGAAATCATCCGTATCCAGCTTGCCCGCTTTGCCGAAGACCCCTATTTCGCCGCGCTGCGGTCGAAGAAGGCGATTGCCGAGGGCCTGACCGAGGATGTCATTGAGGTCGGGTGCGAGGATTACGAGGATTCAGACCTGTTCTCCGAGCGTGAAAAGGTGGCCCTGCGCTTCGCCGAACAGATGTTTCTGGACTCCACCAAGGTCGACAAGATTTTCTACGACGAAATGCACAAGCATTTCACTGATGCCGAAATCATGGAGATCGGCGCGTTCATCGCGCTGTTCCACGGCATCCACATGGTGATGCGCACCTACGACGCGCGCCCGTTGGCGGCGGCTTAGCGCACGATCTTCGTTGTCCTGCCCGATATCGGGGCGAATGAACACCGTCATTGCGAAGCCGTCAGGATGAAGCAATCCAGAGCGGGCAGACGCGCTGCTGGATTGCTTCGTCGCGTTGCGCCTCGCAATGACGTGCGAAAAAATCCATCGCTTGCTCAGTGTCATGCGCGGACTTGATCCGCGCATCTCATCTGGGTCGTTGCGGAGATGCCCGGGTCAAGCCTGGGCATGACGCCTTTCAATCAATTTTGGTTCAGTGCCGCCCATATCCGCGGCGGGGTGGCGGGCATGTCGAATTCGGTGATTCCACGAACCGCGAGCGCGTCAATGATTGCGTTCATGCCTGCCGCCAGTGCGCCGGTCGTGCCAGCCTCACCTGCGCCCTTGGCCCCGACCGGATTGGTGGTGCAGGGCACGGAATGGAAGCCCAGCTTCATGTCAGGCATGTCGTCGGCGCGGGGCATCATGTAATCCATGAAGGACCCGGCCAGAAGCTGACCATCCTCATCATAGATGGCATGTTCACCCAGCACCTGACCCAGCCCCTGCGCCACACCGCCATGAACCTGCCCGTGTACGATCATCGGGTTGATGACCGTGCCGCAATCGTCGACGGCGATGTAGTTCAGCACGTCGATCACGCCGGTTTCAGGCTCGATCTCCACCTCGCAGATGTGACATCCGTTGGGATAGGTCTGTTCGGGGGACTCGAAATCTTCCTCGGAATCCAGGCTGTTGGGCACGCCCTCGGGAACGTCACCGAGTGATTTGGCCTTTTCGGCGAGATCGAAGATGCTGACCGACTTGTCGGTGCCGGCCACGCTGAACTGTCCGTCGGCGTATTCGATATCGGCTTCGGCGGCTTCGAGCACATGCCCGGCCAAGGCCTTGCCCTTTTCGATGACCGTATCGGCGGTCAGCGAGATGGCCCCGCTGGCCAGCGCCATGGAGCGCGAGGCGACCGACGCGAAGCCCGTATTCGGGGTTTCAAAACTGTCACCCTCGACGATCCGCACCTTTTCATAGGGAACCTGCAGCAGATCGGAGACGACCTGCGCAAAAGAGGTCGCATGGCCCTGACCGTTGGACTGTACGGCGAGGCGGGCTTCGACGATGCCGTCTTCGGCGAAGATCAGCTTGGCGCCTTCCTGCAGCAGCCCGCCGGCGGTTTCCACAAAACACGACATGCCGATCCCGCGCAGCTTGCCGTGTTTGGCGCTTTCGGCGCGGCGGTCCTCGAAACTGTCCCATTCGGCCAGCGCGAGGGCCTTGTCCATCTCGGCCTCGAACTCTCCGGAATCGTAGACCTGATTGAGCGAGGTCGTGTAGGGCATCTGGGCGGGCTTGATGAAGTTGCGGCGGCGCAGTTCCACCCGGTCGATCCCGAGTTCGCGCGCAGCGTGATCCATCATGCGTTCGAGCATATAGGCAGCTTCCGGACGTCCTGCACCGCGATAGGGGCCGATGGGGATGTTGTTGGTCATCAGGCATTTCACCTGATATTCGAGCGCCGGATTGTCGTAACAACCTGTCAGGCAGTTACACACATTGCGGGTCGCCGCAGCCGGGCCGTGGGAGGACAGATAGCCGCCCATGGACGCGATCATGTCGACGCGGAAAGCCTGGATCTTGCCGTTTTCATCGAAGGCTATCGCGCCGTTCATCACCCCGTCACGGGCCTGATTGTCAGCCAGAAAGGCTTCCGACCGGGTGCCCTGCCATTTGACCGGCTTGCCGGTGGCCTTTGCGGCAAACAGGATCGCGACATATTCGGGATAGGCTTGCGTCTTCATGCCGAAGCCGCCGCCCACATCATTGGTCATCACCCGCATCTGCTCATGGGGCAGATTGAAGATCGCACCGGCCAGCATGTTGCGCATGGCGTTGACGCCCTGAGACCCGCTGATCAGCTCGTAGCAGCCCGCACCGTCATTGGCATCGGTCAGGAAGCGCGCAGCGGCACTGCGGGGTTCCATGGAGGCTACGACCAGCCGGTTGGTGGTGAGGGTCAGCTTGACCACATGGGCAGCACTGTCGATCGCGGCCTTGGCCTTGTCTTCATCTCCGATCTGGAAGTCGAGGCAGACATTGCCGGGGATATGTTCGTGAAGTTGCGGCGCATCGGGCAGCATCGCCTTGGTGACGTCCGTCAGCGCGGGCAGCGGGTCGACATCGAGCATGATCAGGTCAACCGCGTCCTGGGCCAGTGCCGTGCTCTCGGCGACCACCACCGCGATGATCTCACCCACATGATAGATCTTGTCGACCGCGACGGCAGGTCGCTGGGTGCGCAGCATCTCCGAACCGTCCCGGTTGAGAAACGGCGTGACATTGGGAATCGCGCCGATCCCGGCATCTTTGAGGTCCTGCCCGGTAAAGACGGCGATTACCCCCGGTGCGGCTTCGGCCTCCGATGTGTCGACACCTGTGATGATCCCGTGCCCGATGGGCGCGCGCAGAAAGGCGGCAAAAGCCTGACCTTCGAACCCGGTGTCATCGGCATAGGCACCGCCTCCGACCAGAAGCCGCGCATCTTCGCGCCGTTCGACATGCTGTGAAATTCCAAACTGACCGGATGCCATGGTGAATACTCCCTCGGGACGCGTGTGCTTGATTGCGCCAAGAATATCATGCCGCGTGCGGGAGTCGATCAACCTATCCGGCTTTTCGCGCGCCGTTTGATGTGATATTCAGCCGCACCAAATGGATGCCTGCATCCCATGACAGCGATTTTCCCCGACGGAGTTCCACGATGCTTTTCAAATGCGGCCACGACCATGCGCACGGCGCAAATCATTCTCCCTCCGATGCCTCCAGCGGTCACAGTGTGAAGGTCGAGAAACTCGGTGTGCGCACCGTGGATATCCACTGCCACCTGCACGTGCCCGAGGCCGATGCGCTGGTGAAGGATGTCTTTGATCTGAAGAATGAGCCGCTGCTCTGGTTCTCCAATGACGCGACCCGCAAGTTTCAGATGGCCCATGGCCAGGAAATCATGCCGCGCGCCACGGATTCGGCGCTGCGGATTGCCGAAATGGATGCCTCTGGTGTTGACGTGCAGGCGATTTCGACCGCCCCCAACCATTATTGCTACTGGGCCGAGCCCGATCTGGGCCGCGAGGTGGCGCAGACCGTGAACAACCGGCTCGCGGAAACCGTTGCTGAACATCCCGACCGTTTTGTCGCGCTGGGCACGGTGCCCTTGCAGGACCCGCAGATGGCGGTGGCCGAGCTGGAGCGTTGCGTCAAGGATCTCGGCATGAAGGGTGTGGAGATCAACGCCGATGTCGCCGGGCAGGAGCTCTCCAAGGCTGGCCTCGATCCGTTCTTCGCCAAATGCGAGGAACTGGGCGCGGTCATCTTCATCCACCCCTCGGGCTATGCAAAGGGTGACCGGTTCGCCGATCACTATTTCTCCAACATCATCGGCAACCCGCTCGCGACCACGGTCGCCGTGCATTACCTGATTTTCGACGGCGTCATGGACCGCCATCCGGGCCTGAAGGTCGTGCTCGCCCATGGCGGTGGCTTCCTGGGCTCCTACCCGGCCCGTATCGACCATGCCCACCCGTTGCGTGGCGACATGCAGCGCGAACTGCCTGCGGGCAAGGTGCCGACCGATTATCTCAAGCGGTTCTATTTCGACACGGTCGTGTTCTCCAACGAGCAGCTCGAGTTCATCACCAAATATTACGGTGCCGATCACGTCCTGATGGGAACCGACTATCCCTACGACATGGCCGAAACCGATCCGGTCGGGCATGTGATGGGCGCCGATCTGAGCGATGACCAGAAGCGGGCCATTCTCGGCGAGAATGCGGCCCGGCTGCTGAACCTTTAGCGGGGGCAATCCCCCGACCCTCATGCTCCGAGAGGCTCAGCATGAGGTTATCCGTATCCACTCGTTCGGAGCCTGAAGAAGGACGAGTTCAGAAGGAAAGCATAAATGCTCTTTACCTGTTCCAATCCGGCCCACAACCACGCTCCGGCGGGTGATACCGGCCACCATCGCACCGTGACCGACGGCAAGAAGCATTTCACCGTCGATATTCATTGTCATCTGCATGTGCCCGCAGCCGACGCGATGCTCAAAGACGCCAAGGCGGCCGATCAGCGTAATCTCTATGTTGACACCAACCCGCTGACCTCGGAAATCAACGCCAAACAGCATCAGGACATTCTGGACAAGCTGACCGACCCGTCGGTGCGCATTGCCGATATGGATGCATGCGGGATCGACGTGCAGGCGATTTCGCCATCACCGTTCCACTACAACTATGCCTATGAGGCTGATTTCGCTCGTGAAACAGCCCATGTGGTCAACAACCGGATTGCCGTAGTCGTCGGCGCGCATCCCGACCGTTTTGTCGGCCTGTGCACCGTGCCGCTGCAGGATGCCGATATCGCGGTCGCCG
>JAURLR010000303.1 GCA_030831135.1 Alphaproteobacteria bacterium | reverse complement strand
TATGTGTTGCTGCGCCGCAAGCGGGGGGATGCGGCATGACGCCCTTCGGCGCAAAGGTTCGTGCGCTGCGGGCGGCTCGCAAGATCACGCTGAAGCAGATGGCGGCTGATCTGGAATTGTCGGAGGCCTATCTTTCGACGCTCGAACACGGCCATCGGGGTCGCCCGTCCGAAGCGCTGGTGGTGCAGATCTGCGAGTACTTCCACCTGATCTGGGACGACTACGAAGAAATGCACCGCCTCGCCGCGATCTCCCACCCGAAAGTAACGGTGGATACGTCCGGCCTGTCACCGGTCCACACCGAACTCGCCAATACCCTGTCCGAAAAAATCCGTGACCTCCCCGAACAGGACGCCATCGCTCTCCTCGCGCGGTTGCGTGGGGATTTATACTAGGACGTAGCGAATGATTGTCAGCGCCATCCTAATAAAACACGACGACGGCCAATGATTCTTGAGGTTCTACCACCTGTCGTGGATGTGCTCGTGTTGTTTATGCCGTACGGGATCTACGCCCTGTTCGACTATCTACGTTGGCAGGAAAGCAGGGAGAAAGGTGAATTCGATCGTTCATACTGGTCTTGGTTCTATCGAACGGATTGGGATTCTACGAAAAAAAGAATGCGAGAGTCGTTTCTCGTTTTCCTCTTCTGGGTTCCGTGGGCGGCTATTTTGATCGCGCCTATCGGCGGCTAGAGCCCTCCACACTTACGGTCTCCTAAGACGAGATGCCCGGGTCGAGCCCGGGCATGACGAACAAGCACCTTCGTCATGCGCGGACTTGATCCGCGCATCTCCGGCTCAGATCAGGGTGTCATATAGATCGTCCCAATCGGGATCGTCTGCCTCGATGAGTTCGATCTTCCACGCGCGGGACCAATGTTTGATCGCCTTCTCACGACGGATGGCGTCACGAATATCTTCATGTCGCTCAGCGTAGATGAGTTGCTTCAGTCGGTAGCGCGATGAGAAGCCGTCTACAACGCTTTCGCGGTGTTCCCAGGCGCGTCGGGCAATGTTGGATGTCACGCCCACATAGAGCGGGCCGTCGCGCCGGTTGGTAACGATGTAAACTCAGCCTCCGGACACGGTTTCCTCCCGACCGAGACCGTACACGAGATGCCCGGGTCAAGCCCCGGCATGACGCAGCTGGGCGAGTTCACAGTTACAGCCAAATCGTCATGCCCGCCCAAGCGGGCATCCATAGACACGGTTCAGACCGGTCATGCGCTGGTGTTTATGGACTCCCGCCTGCGCGGGAGTGACGAAGAGTGAAAATCGCCTAGTCGTCGAACAGCATTGCCACGCAGCGGATCCAGCCGCCGGATGCGCCTTTGATCTTGTAGGGCATGCAGCTGACCATGAAGCCGTGATCGGGAAGTGTCTCGAGGTGGAGCAGCTTTTCCATGTGACAATAGGGCTGCTCGATCCCGGCCCAGTGGCCCTGCCAGACGGCAAGGGCGTCCTTGTCCTTGGCATAGGTTTCCTGCTGCAGCGAGAAGGGTGCGTCCCAGCCCCAGGCATCAATGCCTGTGACCCGGACACCGTGTTCCTGGGTCAGATAAAGCGTGGCTTCCCGGCCCATGCCGATGCCGCTGCTCAGATATTTTTCGGTGCCGTAATTCTCGCTGGCCTTGGTGTTCACCAGTACGATGTCGAGGGGCTGCAGATCGTAATTGATGCGCTTGAGTTCGGCTTTCACGTCGTCGGGCTGGACGATATAGCCGTCGGGGAAATGGCGGAAATCGAATTTCACGCCGGGCCGGTAGAACCAGTCGAGCGGTAGCTCGTCGATGGTCTTCATCCGGTTCCCGTCCTTGTCATGGGAATGGTAGTGCCAGGGGGCGTCGATATGGGTGCCGTTATGGGTGGTCAGGGTGACGACCTCCCAGGCCCAGCCTTCGCCGTCCGGCAGGTCGACCGCGCGCATCCCGGGGAAAAAACTGGCCATCGCATCGGCATTGGCCTTCTGGTCGATATACTCGATTTTCGGGCGCATGATTTCCGGGTCGACAATTGTGTCGTTGTCGAGCGGCATGGACAGGTCGATGACTTGTTTTGGAATTTGCATGGTGACGTTCCCCTGAATGGATCTTCTGTGGCGTGTTTTTGGTTGGCGACAGTTTACGACGCTCCGCGCTGCGGGGGAACTGGTGATCGGCCGATTTGAAGCACAGCCGGAATCAAACGTCATTGCGAGGCGGCCGTTCGGCCAACGATGCAATCCAGTCTTGCGGGTATCTCGGCTTTGGATTGCTTCGGCCTTGCGGGCCTCGCAATGACGGCGGAAAGGAGCCCTAAAGAATGAACTTCGATAGATCGGTGTTCTTGGTCAGTTCTTCCAGGCGTTCGCGGACCATCGCTTCGTCGATGGTGATCTCCTCGCCATCCCGATCCGGGGCGGTGAAGCTGATCTCCTCGAGCAGGCGCTCGAGCACCGTGTGAAGGCGGCGGGCGCCGATATTCTCCACGGATTGATTGATGTCGGCGGACAGGTGAGCCAGCGTGTCGATGGCACCCTCGGTGAAGTCCAACGTGATGCCCTCGGTGCCCATCAGGGCGACATACTGGCGGATCAGGCTGTTTTCGGGCTCGCGCAGGATGCGTCCTAAATCTTCACGGGTCAGCGCGCTCAGCTCCACCCGGATGGGCAGACGGCCCTGCAGTTCGGGCAGCAGATCCGATGGCTTGGTTTGATGGAATGCACCCGAAGCAATGAACAGGATGTGGTCGGTTTTTACCGCACCGTATTTGGTAGCCACCGTGGTGCCCTCGATCAGCGGCAGCAGGTCGCGCTGGACCCCTTCCCGGCTGACATCACCACCCTGCCGGTCACTGCGCGCGGTGATCTTGTCGATCTCGTCGAGGAAGACAATGCCGTTGTCTTCCACGGACTTCAGGGCTTCCTGCACGACTTTGTCGTTATCGAGCAGCTTGTCGGCTTCGTCGGCCAGCAGCACTTCGTAGCTTTCCAGGACCGTCATGCGGCGCGACTTGGTCTGCTGTCCGAAGGCTTTGCCGAGCATGTCGTTCAGGTTGATCATGCCCATCTGGCCCCCCGGCATGCCCGGGATATCCATGGTCGGCAGTTGCATGCCGCCCGCATCGGCGACCTGAATCTCGATTTCCTTGTCGTCGAGATCACCGGCGCGAAGCTTGGCCTGAAACGAAGCCCGCGTGGCCTCGCTGGCGTTCTCTCCCACCAGCGCATCGAGCACGCGTTTTTCGGCATTGAGTTCGGCCTGGGCCTTCACTTCCTTGCGACGGGATTCCTTGGTGATCAGGATCGCCTGCTCGACCAGATCGCGGACGATGGATTCCACGTCCCGGCCGACATAGCCGACCTCGGTGAATTTGGTGGCTTCGATCTTGATGAAAGGCGCGTTGGCCAGCTTGGCCAGCCGTCGGGAGATTTCGGTTTTGCCGACCCCGGTGGGGCCGACCATCAGGATGTTCTTGGGCAGGACCTCTTCGCGCAAATCATCGGGCAACTGCTGGCGGCGCCAGCGGTTGCGGAGGGCAATGGCGACGGCGCGCTTGGCGTCGTTCTGGCCGACGATGAAGCGATCAAGCTCGGAAACGATTTCGCGCGGAGAAAAATTGGTCATGAAATGCCTAGAGACTCTCGATTGTCAGGTTGGTGTTCGTGTAGACGCAGATATCGGCTGCGATCCCCATCGCCTTCTCGGCAACCTGGCGGGCGTCGAGCCGGTCGTCGTCAATCAATGCGCGGGCCGCGGCGAGTGCGTAATTGCCGCCCGATCCGATCGCGATGATCCCGTCATCGGGTTCGAGCACGTCACCGGTTCCGGTCAGCACCAGCGAGGCGTCCTTGCTCGCTACGGCCATCATGGCTTCCAGCCGACGCAGGTAGCGATCCGTGCGCCAGTCCTTCGCCAGTTCGACGCAGGCGCGGACAAGCTGGCCGGGGTGGCTTTCAAGTTTGGCTTCCAGGCGCTCGAACAGGGTCATGGCGTCGGCGGTCGCGCCGGCAAAACCCGCGATCACGCTGCCATCGCCAAGCGGGCGCACCTTGCGGGCGGTGGCCTTGATGACCGTCTGGCCGAGGGTCACCTGCCCGTCCCCGGCGATCACCACGCTGTTGCCCTTGCGGATCGACAGGATTGTGGTGCCGTGCCAGGACGGGATGCGGTCGTCGTATTGGGATGCGTTCATGGCTGGGTCCGATCTGTGCGGGCGTCTTCCGGTATGAGAGCGAGTCCTGCCGCATCCGGGCAGACGGCGCAATGGCCGCGCTTTGTCAGGTGTTGCGGTCGATTGTCATTTGGGGTCCCGGCCCCGGGGTTCAAGGGCTGATGCGACCCGTGCCTTGTCTGCGCGGCGCCGTTGCGGTGCCGGTCAGGGCGTGATTTCGATCACGAAACGGAACGGTGAATCCGACCCGCCGGCGATGATCTCGTTCTCGCCGATGTGAAGCGCCACGGCGTTCAGCGGCTCCTCAATCCCGATCCGCAGGCCATTGACCACGGTGCCGAGCTGGCTGCCCACATCGCGGATCATCAGGGCATTGTGGCCACGCTCGATCACGAAATGACTGCGCGAAAGGTTGTAGGGTTTGGTGTCGGGGAACATCAGCGCGATTTCGGTGCGCGGCGACTGCTCCCCGCGCAGGGGTTTCCGCCCGACCCCGAAGGGCATCTTCGTGATGTCCAGGCCGCGGCGCGACAGGCCGGCACGGGTCTCGCTGCTGGCCGGTTTCAGGCGGACTCCCGACCACTCGCCCTGCCGCGCCACAGGACCCTCGTGATCGACGGGAACCGTATTGCGTTCCGCTCTCGGGACAAGGTCTAGACGGGATAGCATGGCCGAGGCCGCTTCACGCACCAGGTCCGGGTTCCGGCTGAGCTGCGCCGAGACGCTGGCCCGATCAATGCCCACCGCCTCGACGGGGCCTTTTGCGACGGCGCTGTATT